>PWFM01000125.1 GCA_003553895.1 Syntrophomonadaceae bacterium
CTGGTAGCTATCAATCGCATTAAAAAGATCATCGACCGGTTCCCCGAACGCTTTTTAAACCGGATCTTTACAGAGCGGGAAAAGCAAAACTTCCTGGAGAGTAGTAGTTCGGCTGCTTCGCTTGCCGCCCGTTTTGCCGCCAAGGAGGCTTCTTTAAAAGCAATCGGCTGCGGGATCGGCCCGGCTGCATTAAAAGAAGTAGAAATTATAACTTCACCCGGCAGGCAACCCCTGGTCAAGCTGCACGGCGAAGCTGCGCGCCTGGCCAAAGCTAAACAGATTACGGCGATTGTTGTTTCCCTGACCCATGAACCGCCTTTTGCCTGCGCCGTAGCAGCGGCCTGGAACGGGCCGGCGGCAGATGGGCAACACCAGCCCGGTTAGATTTTTAACCGCCCCTCCAAAGCCAGGCTACCGGCAAATCAACAAACGATCACTGAGCCCGGGGCCGTAATCTTACTTTTAGCCCGTACAGGATAACCGGCAAAAACATAACTGCGGCACACAAAAAGAATACGGCTTTAAAATCCAGCCAGTTCAATAGAATGCCGACTGTGCTGGCGCCGGCTACTATGCCCAGGTCAAAAGACCCGGTAAAAGTGGCCATGCCAACCCCTCTTTCCAGGACCGGCAACCTGTCCGCGGCAAGGGCCATGACCGATGAATGGGCCGCTCCAAACCCGGCTCCAAAAATAAAGGCGCTGAAAATCAGCTCTGCTTCTGTTACGGCCAGGGCTACCATGACCAGCGCTATAGCGGCCACAACCAGGGCCGGCAGAAAAACCCGGGAGCGCCCGACCCGATCCGAAACCCGGCCGAAAACGGGTCGGAATACTACTGCAGTCAGGGCAAAAACAGTAAAGAAGTAACCCACAGCTTCTATTTCCCTCACTTGGCCCAGTAAAGGTAAAAAAGTAAGGATACAACCCAGGTTAAAAGTCATGAAAAATATAATCAGTGAAGGCAATAATACCTTTCGGGAAAGAAGGGGACCTTTTTGCTCATAACTTTTATCCCTTGCCGGCTCCCTGACCGGGAAAGCCATGACCAGGGCCATAATTGCGGCAGCGGTGGCAATAAAAAAGAGAAGCAGATAATTACTCCCGGTGGCAATCCGCAGCTGCTCGGCAAAGATGGGGGCCACGGCCAGGGAAAAAGGCGGGGCCATACCCATGAGGCCAAGAGCTTCGCCGCTCCGGCCCTGCGGGGCCAGGTCCAGGGTCAGGGTATTAAAGGAAAGCAAGAACGCCCCCCACCCAAACCCCTGGACGGCGCGAAAGATGAAAACCAGGGGAAGGGGCGGCAAAAGCATAAGCCCGGCCCCACTGGCGGCGTACAGGATAATACCCATTAAAAGCAGCCTTTTACGACCCCGGCGGTTTAAATCGCGACCCTGGAAAGGGCGGAGAACCACCGAACAAAATGTAAACAGGCCCATCAGAAGCCCTACAGCTGCTTCGCCGCCTCCCACATCAAGGACGTAGAAAGGCAGGATGGGTATATAAAAATCAAGGGCAAAAAAAAGGAAAAATACAGAGCCCAAAAGGGCCATAAAATTAGTATTTAATATTTTATCTTTCCCGCTGCCCTGGTTCAGGGACCGGATCGGCGTTGAAGACATCATTCCGGTTTTATGAAACGATCCATAAGGCGAAATCCGTCCCCCATGTAGAGGCCTGCTTCAGCAGCGCTGGCCTCGTCAAACTTCCGGGAAGGGTTGCTTACTGGATCGTCGCTGCGGTATATTACAAAAGGAACCGGATCCCTGGTATGGGTTCCCAGTGACAGCGGAGTGGCATGATCGGTGATCAGCAAAATACTGTGAGAAAGGCCTGCTTGTTCAAGCTGGCTTCTGATGGGGCCAACCACAAGGTTGTCAATCAATTCAATTGCCTTGATCTTGTTTTCTGTTTCAAACCGGTGTGAACATTCATCCGGCGCCTCTATGTGCAGGTAGACAAAATCATCGCCTGATTTTAAAGCCTGAACGGCGGCATCTGCTTTACCGCTGTAGTTGGTATCTATATTGCCGGTAGCTCCTTCTACTTCGATCATTTTCAAACCGGCAAACAGGCCGATACCCTTGACCAGGTCCACCGCTGATATCACCGATCCCTGCAGGCCGTATTTGTCATGAAACGAAGGCAGGAGCGGTTTTTTGCCGTTGCCCCAGATCCAGATTGAATTAGCCGGGTTAAGGCCCTTTTCTACCCGCTTCCGGTTTACGGGGTGATCGGCTAAAATGTCAAAACTCTTTTCCATCATTTCCCGGACCTGCAAGCTGCCTGTGCCGCCCGGAAGGTGTTCTCCAATTTTTTGGCCGCTTATATCATGTGGCGGCGTCAGCTGCCAATCATCGGGAGCGCCGTGCCAGACCATCAAGTGGCGGTAATTGAAACCGCAGTGAAAATCTATATCATCGCTGCCCAGGTGTTTCTTTATCTCCCCGATCAGGATTTCGGCTTCCTCGTTCGTAATTTCACCGGCGCAATAATCATGCATTATTTTATCGGAATAGGGCTTTTCAGAAGATAGGGTCACCAGGTTGCATCGAAAAGATATATCATCAGGGTTCAAATCAACTCCCAGGCTGGCCGCCTCGAAAGGCGATCTCCCGGTATAGTAACGGAGGGGATCATAACCCATAACCGAAAGGTTGGCCGTGTCGCTTCCCGGCGGCAGTTGATCGGGTATGGTCCGGGCCAGGCCCAGTTCCCCTTCCCTGGCCAGGCGGTCGAAGGCCGGGGTGGCGGAATATTGAAGGACGGTTTTTTTCTCCAGTTGTTCTATGGGGTAGTCGGCCATTCCATCTCCGACGATAACCAGGTATTTCAAGTTTAACTCACGCTCCTTTCAAAATTTATGAGGTTATTGCGGTGGAGAAAGGGCAAAGTCGTGTCCTGAAAATACCCTGTTAGAGGTATTTTGTCAAGGGGCGCCACCATTAATTGAAGGAATCGGCAGGGTCAAGAAGAATTGAAGAAGAAGAGCAAAAACCGGCGCTGCCGGATACCTCAGTGAAAGGATAGATGGATAATGCGCTACTACAGCACCAGGGGCGGGGCAAAAACTGTCACCGCTTCCGAGGCAGTATTAAAGGGCCTGGCGCCTGATGGTGGTTTATATGCTCCTGCCGAAACCATAAAGCCTTATTCCGAAATCAACCTGCCCGGCGGCAGTTACCGGGAAATCGCAAAAGCCATTTTTTCCCGCTTTCTGGGAAATTACAGTCCTTTTGAAATAAGCCATACCGTCGACTCAGCCTACAACGAGGCAACTTTTGATCACCCTTCTGTAACTCCCCTGGCTCAACCGGCCGACCAGCTTAATATTCTTGAACTATGGCACGGCCCCACATCGGCTTTTAAAGATATCGCCCTGCAGGCCCTGCCGCATTTGCTGATTGCAGCTGCCCAAAAAAGCGGCGACGACAGGGAAACAGTGATCCTGACCGCAACTTCCGGGGATACCGGAAAATCGGCCCTGGAAGGGTTCCGCGATGTGCCGGGGTTTAAAATAGTGGTCTATTTTCCGGAAAAAGGGGTCAGCGAAATACAAAAATTACAGATGACCACCCAGGAAGGCAAAAACGTTTATGTTGTCGCCGTCCGGGGCAATTTTGACCATACCCAGAGCGGGGTTAAACAGATCTTCAGCGACCGGGATTTGACACTGCGGCTGGAAAAGGCCGGTTACCGTTTCTCCTCGGCTAATTCAATTAACTGGGGCAGGCTTCTGCCCCAAATCGTGTATTATTTTTATGCATACGGGCAATTACTGTCCCGGGCGGAAATCCGGGAAGGTGAAAAAATCAATTTTATAGTCCCCACCGGCAATTTCGGCAATATCCTGGCCGGATATTATGCCCGCCGGATGGGCCTGCCGGTCAACCGCCTGATCTGCGCCGCCAACCGCAATAACGTGCTCTCTGATTTTATAAACAGCGGTATCTACGATAAAAATCGCTCTTTACACAGCACCCTTTCTCCCTCCATGGATATCCTGGTTTCCAGCAACCTGGAGCGGCTGCTCTTTGAAATAACCGGCCACGATTCTGAGCGCATCGCTTTCTGGATGAAGGAGCTCAACGAAAAAGGGCGCTACAGCATAGACAGGGAAACCTTACGCGAACTGCAGGATCTTTTCTGGTCCGATTATGCCGATGATCAGGAAACCCAGGACACCATCACTGAAACCTTCCGGGAATATAACTACCTCCTTGATCCGCACACGGCGGTGGGAAAAAATGTTTTCACCAAGTACCTGGAGAGGGAAAATGACCGTCACCGGGGTGTAATCCTTGCTACAGCCAGCCCCTATAAGTTTACCGGCAGCACGATCAGGGCGTTGTTTGAAAGCAACCTGTATAAAGAGCATTCTGAGCTGGAATTGATAAAAATACTGGCCCTGGAAACAGGGACAGCAGTGCCAAAAAACCTGGCTGAACTTGAAGATAAACCAGTCCTGCACCGGCAGGTGGTTGACCCTGCTGAAATGCCGGAACACCTGCAAAAAATGTTAATCAATCACAGGGAATAGGAAGGGCTGATAATCTTGCGCAGGAAAAGAATCCGGCCTTTAAACCGGATTCTTTAGTGATGGCGTATGCTTTATTGACCAGACTGGAATACTGTTCCAGGCACTCCTTTACCTGGACCCTTGAAACTAATTGCCGGGGGAGTGAAACTCACTCCTTGAGGGGAAAAAGGTTTCAATAACAATGGCCCAGCTTTCGGACTTCGTTCATCCTTGTTGCCAGGCAGGGACAAACATTTTCCGGGATGTTGTCGAAACGGCAGGGGCAGTAAAAATCGCCATACATTTTATGCTTGCCCACCAGGCCTTCCAGGACCAGCTCTTTGTCTTCATTAAATGTATAGTTCCGCAGGCCGGCAAAGTTTTCCGCCCGGCGGCGGATTTCCGTTTCGGGATCTTCAATATAGCGGGAAGCCTTGATCTCCGGTTCTGTTTCTGCTATCTTTAGTTCGGCCCCGCAAACAGTGCATACTATTTCCTGCCCTGCTTCTACCTCGCCCTTGTAAATAAAAGATATCCGGCATACCTCGCAGTATATTTTATTCTTCACTTTCAAGCGCCCCTTCTATCTCTTCCTGTTTGAAACCCTGGATAACCCTTTCATTGATCACGGTAACCGGAAAGGCGCGTTTGCCGGTCAACTCTTCCACTTCGGCCAGGGCCTTTTTCTGTTCTTCTTCCCTGGCCAGGTCTACATCAACTACATCGTACTGAACGCCCTTGTCATCGAGCAGTTTCTTAACCTTCTTGCACCACGGACATGTACTTAAAGCATAAACTTTTACCACTTTCAGCACCTCGTTTCGTTCAGTTTAGTGTTCTCCGGAAAATACACTTTTCGGCATAACCACAAAGTCAGCCGAAGTAATTACATCCAATTCCTTAAACTTTTTCAAAGTTTCGGCAGTCATCTCCTGATCAACCTGCAAAACCATCATCGCTTCGCCCCTGGCTTCTTTACGGCCCAGCTGCATGGAAGCGATATTAACATTCTCATCTCCAAGCAAAGTGCCGATTTTGCCAACTACACCGGGCCTGTCATTATGCGTGGTAACCAGCATATAAGGGGCCGGGACAATTTCAATCCGGTAATCATCAACCCGGACAATACGCATATCGCCGTTCAGGAGAGTGCCCGAAATATGGTGTTCTTCATTCCCTGTCCGGGCCCGCATCGTGATCAGGTTGCTGTAGTTTTTAACTTCCGTGGTTGAAGTCTCCCGAACCGCTATCCCCCTGCCCTTGGCAATATAGGAGGCATTGACCCAGTTGACTCCGTCTCCCACAATATGCTGCAGGAAACCGATCAGGCAGGACAGCGTCATGGGAGATAGAGGCATTGAAGCGATATTCCCGCTGTAAGTGATTTCAATTTCATCAACAGAACCTCCGAACAACTGGAGGTAAAAACTGCCCATGGCCCGGGCCAGGGGTAAAAACGGACCTATTGCCGCTCTCGTTTCCGGCAGCAAGGCCGGGACATTGACGGCGGAAACAATGGGCTCTCCTTTCAGGGAGCTGATCACCTGTTCTGATACCTGGATCGCCACGTTGGTTTGGGCCTCCCTGGTGAGAGCTCCCAGGTGGGGAGTTACGATCACATTGTCGAGATCCATGAGTTTACAACTGCCGGGAGGTTCCTCTTCAAAAACGTCAAGGGCTGCTCCTTCCACCCGGCCTTCCTGCAGCGCTGCGCATAAAGCATCCTCATCAATCAGGCCACCGCGGGCACAGTTGATAATTCTAACTCCCGGTTTAAGCAGGGCCAGTTCTTTTTCACCGATTAAGTGGTAAGTAGAGGGATTTAAGGGCAGGTGAAGCGTAATAAAGTCCGCTTGTTTTAAGAGGTCTTCGAAAGAAACCATCTCAACACCAAGTTTTTCGGCATGATCCCTGGTTAGATAGGGATCATAAGCAATTATCTTCATGCCGAGGGAGCGGGCCCGGCGGGCAACTTCACTGCCAATCCGGCCTACTCCAATTACCCCCAGCATCTTCTGGTTCAATTCAACCCCGGTATGTTCAGATCTTTTCCATTCGCCCCGCTTGAGGGAACTGTTTGCCTGGGCAATATTCCGGGCCAGGGCAGTCAGGAGCGCTATGGCATGTTCAGCAGCCGAGATAGTGTTGCCGTGCGGAGCGTTAACAACTATTATCCCTTTTTCAGTTGCTTTTTCTACATCAATATTGTCCACTCCTACACCGGCCCGCCCGATTACTTTCAAGTTTTCGCCGGCCTCTATTACCTCAGAGGTAACTTTTGTGCGGCTGCGGACCACCAGCCCGTCATATTTTTTTATTTCTGTCAATAATTCCCCCGGAGTTATATCGGGCCGGTATGCCACCTCGGCATGTTCTTTCATATACTCCAGCCCTTCCGGCGAAAATGAATCGCTTACCAATACTTTCAAACAACAACACCTCCGGATCTATTAATACCCCGATGGGAATATAAATTACTATATCATAAAAACAAATATTCTCAAATAACCGCCGCCCGGCGGCCCTCTCTGCTCCTTACCGAAAGCTAATTGCCGCTTCGGCTTCCGGATAGTTCAACCGCGCCCTGGCCGCAAAATTCCTGGCAGCAATAACAACGGATACAACCATGATAATCAATATCCGGTATGGAACCGCAGAACTCTATAGCCCGGGCCGGACAGGATTGCTGGCAAACACCGCAACCGCTGCATAGGTCGGGGTTAATGCGGGGATAGGGGCGCCTTGCGGTCATAAAATCTCTAATCCTGGCAAAAGGCAAGAGAGCCAGCAGCCTGCCGATCCTGCCTTTTGAAACAGGACCCAGGTCAAAACCGGCCAACCGAACCTCTTCCAGCTCCTTGCCTTTGATGATTATCGATTCGAGATCAGAGCCTTCCAGCCGCAGTTTTCTGGCTTCAGCATTGGTCGTTACCTGTTCAGGCTGAAACCCTAAAACCGAGGCTGCCACAACGTCAAGGGCCAGGGCGTTCATGCCGCCCATTAGCAGCCCCACCTGCCTGGGCCTGCCGTTCCTGGGGCCTGCTCCTTCCATGGCCACTACAGCATCGATGATCGAAAAAGCGGGACGAACGGCATAATATACATCGAGCAGGAGCCTGGAAAAGTCTTTAGGAAGCGGATGTTCGAAATGAAACCGGGCCTTATGTTTGCCCGGCACACAGCCGTAGACATTTTTTACGGCAGCTGTCATCCCGGTAAAAGAGTGGGTCTTGAGCTTGGCCAGGTTAATAACCAGGTCTACCCGGCTTAATTCGGGAGCAAGGGGGATCTCCCAGAGCCGGTAACCTTCGACCTGTTTATAAACAGGATCAGAAAAGTACAGGGGCTCAGCTCCGGTCGCTTCTATCACTTCCTGCAAGCCGCAAATCCGGTGGGCTTTTTCCTGGTTATCATGGCCGGGGCTGTCGCCGATAAAAACTTTGCCTCCAGCCTCCTGGATCATTTCAGCAACCACTTTGACGATAAGCGGGTTCGTGGTTACAGTTTTAGATGGCGCAACTGCTGATAGCAGATTTGGCTTTAAAAGGACCTTTTTCCCGGACCCAACCACGGCTTCGATGCCGCCATGGAAGGCAAATATTTCTTCCAGTGCAGAACGAACTTCACCGGGTTCATAACGATTGCATCGAACAAGGGCTACTTGCTCTCCGGAAATAGCGGGCATAGACTCACTCCTGCGTAATCAAGGCATATTTTTATCTACATATACTGCCAGTTTGCCGAGCATATTAACATAACTGCCAAGTTCGTTGTCATACCAGCCAAATATTTTAGCATGAGTTACGGGGATATTGATATCAGCCGGAGCATCAATGCCATTTTCCCGAAGGGTTTCCGCATTAACCTCTATAAATCCGGTCCTGGTATGGGTCTCTATCCCTTCCACCACAATCGCTGCCGGATATCCTGCCAGGTCTGTAGAAACATTTTGCCGGTCGCTGTATATAACCATCCCTTTTTGAGCTCCTGCGGCCGCAGTTTTATAGATCTCGTTGATCAGCTCCCGGTTTAGCCTTGGCTCCCCGGCTTCGTTCAGATCAGTTTTAAAAGTAACGTTTAACATAATCAGCGAAGAGGTGCTGGTAGGAATACGGACCGAATCGGCCATAAAACCGACATTCTTGATCTCCGGCATGATCTCCTCCAGGGCGTCAGCAGCGCCGGTGGTGGTCAGAATGATATTATCAAAGACTGAACGGGTCTTGCGCAAATCGGAAGTGCCTGCCTTCGGAACTCCATCCAGGATTTTTTGGTTATTCGTTGCGGCATGAACCGTGGACATGGAAGCGGTGATAATTCGTGAAGTTTCCCGGGTTTCAAGCAGCGGCTTGATCATATGGGATAAACCGGTGGTAGTGCAGCTTGCCGCAGATAAGATATGGTGGCTGGAAGGATCATATTTGCTGTGATTGATTCCGTAGACAAACATACAGCTGTCGGGAGGTAATTTTTGAGATCCGTCGGCGACTTTAAAGGGAGCGCTGATGATCACTTTTTCCGCTCCCGCTTCCAGGTGTCCCCGGGCACTGCCCCCGGGATGATCGGCCGGAATAGTTGGATCGGCATAACCGCCGGTGCATTCGATCACCAGCTGGACCCCTTCCCTGGACCAGTTTATTTCCCTGGGATTTCGAGATTCAGTATAAAGCTTGATCGGAATGCCGTTGATGGTAAACAGTCCCCGTTCATGATCGGTAATTTCTAGAGCTGCGGTTTTTCCCGAGTATCCATACAAAAAACGGTCCAGAGATCCATAGGGGCTGTCTTTAACCAGGTAGTCTATAACATCTTCTAAGTTTTTGCCCACTTTTCGGCCGGTATTAAGGACAAAGTAATCAAAGTAACCTAAGTTGAGATGATTCCAGAGAGTTAGTTTGCCAATCCTGCCCACACCGTTAATACCCAGTATTTTCCTGCTTTGCAGATGGTCGATCAATGCCAAATCCTCCCTTTTAACTGATTAAACATATTGAACCGAATGAGACCCCGCATAGATATTACCCCATTTTCCATCAATGGAAATGGCATCACCCTTACGGAAAACTATATCATTGATTTTGCAGTACTTCTCTTGATCGTTAACGATCAGTTCCTCACAGTTAACAACACAAACTTTGCCCAGTTTATCGGCAGCTACGGCAGCATGGGAGGTAACCCCTCCTCTGCTGGTAACCAGGCCGTCACACATGAAAATCATCTGTATATCATCAGGCACAGTATCGGGCCGAACCAGGATATGGTGGTCATCGGGGTAGTCGCGCTTGTTGTTGACCAGGTCATCCATATCAAAACTGACCAGTCCGCTCATGGCGCCGCCTCCAACGCCGATACCCCTGCCAACCGGCTGCATCTTTTCGGGAGGATCGCTGAAAACAGCCACTTTTTCCTGCTGCACAATGTTCTGTTCCCTGATCTGCAGAATATAAAGATCCTGGGGGTGATCGGATTCAAATGTAAACTCGATTTCCTGGTTGTTAAACCCGTATTTTTCTATCAATTCGGTGGCAATATCATGAAGCCGTTTATAAATATCAGGGAAAGCGGATTCCAACGAAAATTCGCTATCCGGGTAATCATCAGTGCGCTGGCTTTCTGAAACCGGCATGGTGTAAACCAGTCCGGCTACAATATCTTCCCCCTGGCTGCACAGGGTGAAGTCGCCATAGAGGTTTATACCGGGTTTTTTCAACTTGGGGTTGTGGGTAAAAACCACGCCCGAACCGGAACGCTTGGACCGGTTGCCCATGACCATCTTTTGCACCACTACGGCAGTTCCCCACTCATCGGCAACCTGTAAATGCTTGCGGTAGGCTACGGTCCGCGGAGAAGACCAGGAGTTAAATATATTATTTATGGCCTGCCTGAGCTGATCGTAGGGATCTTCTGCGATAAAAACGCCGTGTTCGTTCAAGGTTTTTTTATACTCGAGGGCCAGTTCTTTCATCTGGGTCTCAGTGAAGCTGGCCTTTTTTTCTACACCATATTTGCTTTTTACCCGGACCATAACAGCATCAAAATAATCGCGGTCAACCCCGTGGGACATGCCCCAGCTTTGAATAAAGCGGCGGTACGCGTCCCAACCCATCCAGGCGGTCTCAGGATTTTTATCCAGGGCCTGCGCAGTCCGGTCGTTCATGCCTACATTGAGAAAAGTGCGCATAGCGCCGGGCATTGATATGGCGGTGCCCGAACGGACTGAGAGCAACAAAGGTTTGTTCGGATCTCCAAATTTCAAACCGCTTTTAGCTTCCAGTTGAGAGAGGTGCTTAAAAATCATGCTGTCCAGGTCCTGGCTCATGGAAGGATGTTCGAAAATTGTATCCTTATGCCTGTAAACCTCGGTAGTTAAAACGAATCCCGGTGGAACAGGCAGGCCGTAGGCCAACAATTTCTTGAGATAGTAAGCTTTTGCCCCCAGAAACAACTGGTTGTCCATTTGGACCGTTTCCCGGTCAAGGGAGCTGATCGCCAGGTCGGGGTTGTAGCTCATCATATTATGAATATGCTCCCTGGAGTAATTTTCCAGCATATTATGGATCATTTTTATGGCATTGGCTATAAATTGATCCAGCTCCTGGACCAGGAAGGCGGAAGACAGGATGTCCCGGTAAAACACCTCCGATTCCCTGGCAATAGTTTCTGGAGAATCGTCAAAAATCTGGGGCACTACAATGTTGATGGTTTCGTCATAAACCCGGATAAAGTATTCATTAATCAATTCCCGGATATGCTGGGACATGAACCGGAAGATATTCATATACTGTTCCAGGGTCACACTGGCGGAAGTCAGGCTGTACCTGAACATCTCCAGGGTTGAATTAAAGTTCTGGTTAACCATACCATCAAGTTCCAACCCGGCTTTAAAACGCGTCAGCACTTCATAAATATTTTTCAGGGTTTTAGCGGAAATATAGTCCATATCAATTTCAGCAACAATATCCTCCATCAAGCGCGAAGCAACCTGCTCCAACCGGTACATCAGCCCAAGCGCCTCGAACTTGGGTTCTTTGTACTGGCCGTACATGGACGGGATACCGGCGGCTATGTGGCGCTTGTAATATATAGTTTCGATGGCTTCGGTTTTCTCCTTGCTCAGAATTACCTCTTTAAGGGTGTCCATGTACGAGTAGATTTGTTCCAGGGCTTCACGATAACGCTTTTGTTCCATAAGATCAGAAAAAATTTCCACTTCTTCTTTGCTGAAAAAACGACTCTGCAGCAATAATCCGCTAATGTTGCGGGTCTCAAAAGAGTATTTTTCCACAAGAAGCTGGTAGAGCTGAACCAGGTAGAGAAGGCGCTTTTTGTCTTTATCGTTTTCTTCAGTTAAAGTATCCAGGTAAGCAGCAACTTCTTCTTCAGACAGATTGAGCAGCCCGGTATGATCCACCCCGAAATAGTCACAAACAGTGCGGGTCAACCTGCTGATCCTGACATAATGTTCATCTTTGTTGTTAAGGGTAGTGTAGACATCTTCCGGTATAATTTTTCTAAGCTGTTCCCTGCGGCCGTTGTACCAGTAATCAGCTACCCGCCGCACCAGTTCGATATGGGTATTATTGCTTTCAGTATGAACCTGCTTGCGCACAAAGTGAATAACCCGGTCTTTTCGGCCGGCCAGCTCGTCGATAACTGTACTTGCCTCACGCAATTTGCCCTCAGCCCCTATTTCGTTAAAGTAAACGGGGAAAAAACGGGCCAGCTGTTTAACCTGCTTATAAACCGGGGCTATATCTGCGTTTAAAAGCCTGGTTACATCTCGCTGAAACAGATCGGTATCGGAAATAAATATTCCACCCAGCCTGAGGTTAACCACCAGGGCAGAAAGCAATTTTTTAAATTTATACGGTGACGTCTCAATCAAATCAAGCCAGATCCGGATATTCTTGACATGATCGGCATTGGCTTTAGATTCCCAGTCGGCGGTTATTTCAATTTTGCCGGGATAAACAAAACCAAATTCAATTAACCTTTGCATATAGTAGGAAGTTATGTCCTGGTTATCGATACTTACTATTTCCTTGCCAAGGGTGAAGAGACAGTCCAGGACTGTATCGGTTTGTTGATCCTTCAATTCCTTAAAAAGGGTGAAAAGCATATCGATAAAATGATATATTTCATCCCCGTCCAGCTCATCCAGGGCGGTTTTCAAGAGGCGGTTAAGGTCATAGAGAAGATGCTTTTTGAGCTGGGTCATGCCGGGAAGGTGCAGTATATAGAGCAGGTAATATACCTTTTCTATGGAAAGGCTGAATTGCTCGCTGAAATGGCGAAAGTGGTTGGCTATGTCATTGAAGAAAAGGTTTGATTCAATTTCTTCCCAGGTTTGGGAGTTTTCAATTCGCGAAGAGAGATTTTCAAAAAATTCTTTGCCGATCAGCTTGATTTTTTCATGGTAAACCGGTTGAAAAAGATCCGCTTTGCTTGTAAACCAGGCTTCTGCACCGGTTGTTTCAGCCCAGTAAGCGCAGCTTTTACGAAGAACTGTTTTAGTAAGCTCGCAGACCCTGCTGTTAAACTCAGGAACCGCCGCCGCCCGGGACAGGTATTTTTTAAAATAACCGGAATTGCGCAGGTATATGGCCTCATCTTCTGCCAATCCTTTTTTAATCAGATCCAGGCAGCGCCAAATAACCTCGTTGGGATACGTGCCCTCATTAAGGAGGCGGTCGATAAATTTGAACAGGGTTTTTACCAGCTGTTCACGCTGTTTTTCATTTAAATCCCCGGCAGCAAGATCTTCAAAAATGGAAACCAGGAAGAGGAGAGCTTCTTCAGACTCTTCAATGGAGCTGTACAGCCATAAGTCTGTCAGGCTTATGGTATGCAGGTTTTCAATGATAAAATCATAATTGGGATGGGGATGGTTATATTCCAGGAAAAGTTCCTCGGTCCTCTTGTTAATTCCCCAGTATGCAGAGGATAAATTAACAAACCAGCTGTGTTCCGGGGGGAGCTCAGTTTGCTCATGTTTTGTTTGGGCCAGGTTTACCTCCAGGGCCCCTGATTTAAAGCCGGCTTCCATGCGCTCACCTCTGAATCAATGAGTTCATCTATAGTATATCATCTTTAACCTTATTTTGTGGAGCCAAATAACAGATTAATCATGATCCCGCCTGCCGGCATCCCGACAGAAAACCAGGGCCGTTAAAAATAGTTCTTCCGATGTGCGCCCGCTTATGATATATACCGGCACAAGAAAGGATAAAGCTCTACAAAAAAAGCGCACTTAAAAAGCGGCCTCCCTACTGGAGGCCGCCGTTGAAAAGCGCTCAAACCCCTATTTGACTAATCATTTGACCTCTTTATTATCCGGTTCGTCTTGCTTAATTTCTGCAGAAACAGCTTCCATTTTGCTGGAAAATTTAAAGGACAGGAAAAATACGATAACTGCCGCTATCAACATAGTTAAAGAAAGCGGGCTGGAAAATGCAGCCAAAATATCTCCTCTGGTAATAACCAGGGACCTTCTCAAAGACTGCTCGAGCAGCGGAGTTAGAATGAAGGCCAGGACAAGAGGAGGAATCGGGTATTCATAGACTTTCATCAGAAAGCCGATTATCCCGATAATAAACATGATCAAAACATCATACGGGTTGGACCGGTAGGCATAGGTGCCCACTATGGCAAGCAGGAGCACTATAGGCACTAATATTTGCTGGGGAAGCTGCCCCACGCGGGCATATACCGGAAAAACAACCGATGAAAGGATTAAATTAACAAAGTTTGCAAGTAGGAGAATTAACAGCAGGGCCAATACCATGGAAGCATGCGTTTCAAAAAGCATCGGGGAAGGAGTTAAGCCTTTTAACATTAAAGCCCCGCCAATGAGAGCCGCAGGAGTACTCCCGGGAACCCCAAAAGCAAGCAAGGGAATCAATGTCGGCCCCACCGTGGCATTATTGCCGGCTTCAGCAGCAGCTATTCCCTCCAGGGATCCTTTCCCAAACTCGGCCGAATTCTTTGATAAACGCTTGGCCAGTGTATAAGCGAGCATGGAGGCTGCCGTGGAACCGAGACCGGGCAATACCCCGCAGATAGATCCCACCCCGATACCCAAACCGATCGATTTGAATGTTTTACGGAATTCCCCGAACTTCAAACCTTCAGTTACACTCTTAATGACTTCGGAAGCTTTCTGGGCTACTTTACCGCCGCCTGTAAATTCAGTTAGCTGCAGAAGCATTGTCGACACGGCAAACATGCCAATCATGAGCGGAATAATATCAATTCCTTCGCGAAGCCAGTAAAACCCAAATGTAAGTCTTGAAGCCTGCGCAACCGGATCCACGCCAATAATTCCCAGGACCATACCCAGCGCAGCGGCAAGCAGACCTTTAACCGGACTTTCATGAGCAAGAGTCCCGATCAGCATAAAAGCCAAAACAATAAGGGCTGTTCTTTCTCCCGGCCCGAAACTTAAGGCAACTACTGCAATCATCGGCGCTACAAGCATGGTCATTAGATCTGTAACTACATCGGAAGTGACTGAAGAATACAGGGCTGTTTGCAGCGCTTTTTTCCCTTTACCCTGCCTCATCAAAGGGTACCCGTCGAGGCTGGTCATGGCGGCGCCGGCTGTCCCGGGGGTAGCAAAAGTAATCGCAGAAATTGACCCACCAAAAGTGGACCCCTTGTAAACCCCGATGATCAAACCAAATGCTGCTCCGGTCGGCAGCATTAAGGTTGCCGGCAAAGCCAAAGCCATTCCGGCCGATGTACTCAATCCAGGGATGGCGCCGACGGTAATCCCGATCAACACACCTATAGCAACCTGGTACCAGACACTTGGATCAGCTATAATCATTAGAGCTTCTCCAAATACTTGCGGATCTAACATTCTCACACCCCTCGCACATGACATATCGAGTTGCTTAATAATAATGATAAGTTGATATTTCACATTGCCGGCATCAGTTTATCCCCGGCAGCGGAAAACCTAATAGATAGAACAGGCCGAAAACGGCCCCGGTGGCGACTGCTCCGTATAGAAGAGAAAAATACCAGGGTCGGACGCCCATTAAATACATGCCTCCCGCCAGGCAGGGAAATGCGGCATAGAAAAACCCAAAGTTTTGTAATAGAACAAAAAACAAAATAGCAAACAGAAAACCTGTCGCCGCCTGCATCAAACCTTTAGGGGTCAATTTTGCCAGTTTTTCCGGGTAAGTCTGGGCCGGGAAAATAATAACCAGCAAAGCCAGCCCGATGGTAATCATATTGGTAATCCTTGGAAAAAAGCCCACGCTGAGGCCGTCCCTGGTTTCCTGAAATGCCCAATCTGCCGTGTAGGAGATGTATAGCAACCACAATGCAAACAGGGCAATGACAATGCCGCTGACCCGGTCCGGGCTGATATAAACACGCCCAATTCTCATAACTAAGAACCACCCTCTTCGTTATGGTTGATCTTTCATGCCTTTATTTCCAAATACATTCTGCAATGCAGCGCCGCAGCCTATAAAAGCTGCAGCGCTGCAAGCTTTCAATGTTCCTAAACAGCAGCCATTAGTCTAGCAGTTCCACCAGAACCTCCAGGTCCTGGGAGTACTGGGTATAGAATTCATGGGACTCCGGATAGGAGAGGTGGTAAAGCGCTTCTCCTGTCGTTTCCTGCAGACCTATGAAAGCATCATCTTCAAAGAGCTCTTCAAAAGCATCGGAAAGGTACTGGATTTTTTCTTCAGGAACATCTGCAGAAACAGCCAGGAAACCCAGCAGACCAAAAGGCTCAAGGCCCAGATCATGAGTGCCCGGCACACCATCAAATACAGCTTCCAGCAATTCCCCGTCAGTAGTATACATAACAGCCACCGCATTGCCGGCTTCTACAACCGGCGCCCCGGTTCCGGGGGTAACAGCAGCCAGTTCAATATGCCCGCCGAGAAAGTCAGTTACCGCTTCGCCAGTAGAGTCATAAGGCACATGGTTCACTTTTCCTTCCAGCCCCAGCTGGTAAAGCATATGCTCCAGGTTACCCCTTAACCCCACGGTTCCGCCCATGGTAATTTCACCGGGCCGTTCTTCCACTTCCCGGAGGAAATCATCCCAGGTTGTGTAAGGACCATCGGGATCTGCGAGCAATATGGTAGGAACATTGCGGTTTGTGGTAAAGCAGATCATGTCTTCATAAGTAAACCCGGTATCTTCCAACATTGATGTCATAATGGGTGTTGACGAGGAAATCATGAACGTATACCCGTCCGGTTCCTGCTCCAACATGTATTGTGTGCCTACTGCAGCATCGCCGCCCGGCCGGTTGACAACCCTCAGGGGCTGATCATCAAAATAATCCATGGCGGGAGAAGCCATAGCCCGGGCCCACCGGTCAGATCCGCCGCCGGCCCCAAATGGCACAACAAACTCTATGGCCTTACTTGGATAAGCTTCTTCTTCATCATCTACTTCTTCTACTGCTTCTTCCGGCTCATCTACCTCTTCAACTTCTTCCTCCGGAGCTTCACAGCCAGTAAAAACCAAAGCAACTACAAAAACTAACAGCAAACTCAGAGCTAGATACTTTTTCATTTTTGAATTTTCCCTCCAGATGTTTTTTTACGATAACAACCAATAAATACTGTCTGCTCATAAAACCAGTGCCCGTTATCACCACCCTTTAGCAAATTATTTTGCGTCTAATTCAATCCGAAATGTATGAAATCTGACCATTATTTTTCGGTTGTATATCAATTCTTTATTTTCAGGTTATTTAATAAACAGCTCAGATCAAACAAAAATACTGCCGTGAGGTTCTGCTGTGGACAATAATTAAAGTGATGATTTAATACTGCGGGCCATAAGCTTGCAGTATTAAGTCTTAGATGGAGACTGGTTTGTCAATAATATTAAGAATAATATAGGGGGATAAAAGCGAAAGGTCAATATTGTTGAACTAAAAAAAATAATTAATGTATTGTTCTTTTTGTACTTTTTGTTCAAGCCTTATAGTAACGCCTTTCGGGCCGGCCAACTTTTCCGTACCTTAATTCGGCCCTTACGTTGTTCAAGTAAATCAAATATTCCAGGTAACGCCTGGCCGTAATTCTGCTGACACCGATCTTGTTGCCCAGCTCCTCAGCTGTAATCCCTTCGTCACATGTAAAAATAATGTTTTCGATTTTCTTTAAAGTAAGGGCGCTAATACCTTTGGGCAAAGAATCCCGATCCTGCTCCTGCTGCGAAGTGTCGGCAGAAACGCTCATTAACTGATCAATATCTCTTTGCTCCATATTTTCTTTCTCAAGCAATATCTCTTTCTTTTCCGCATAATCTTCCAGGGCAATCTTAAAACGTTGAAAATCAAACGGTTTGATAATGTAGTCTACTATTCCGCCCCGCATCGCTTCCTCAATGTTGGTCACTTCTTTTGCGGCGGTTACCATAATCACATCAATATCTTTATAATCCCGCCTGATTTTCCATAATAGTTCGAGGCCCTCGACATCTGGAATGTAGGTATCCAGCAGGATTAAATCAGGCACCTGTCCGGTTAAAAATTCCATCGTTTCTTTACCGGTTTTCACTGTGCCGATTACTGTAAAACCCGGCACTTTTTTTACATACTGGGCATTAATCTCGGCTACTTTAAAATCATCTTCTACGATAAGGACTTGATAATTACGCTCTGGCATATTTGATCTCACCCGTTCGCTTGGGGACATAAATTGTAAAGCATGCCCCGCCAAGTTCTCCCTGCTCTGCGGTGATGCTGCCGTTTAAGTTATTTAGAGCTTGTTTGACCAGGAATAAGCCCAGGCCCCGGTGGTTGCCGGCTTTAGTAGAAAATCCATGCTCAAAAATTTTATCGGCCAGCTCCGGTGGAACTCCGTTACCGGAATCGGATACTTCAACTATGATATCATTCCCTATATCGACGATAGAAATCTTTACTCGCGGATCAGCGGCGCTGTTTTCCAACGATGCTTCAATGGAATTTTCCAGCATATTGCCGAGAACGGTTATCAGTGTTTCCCGTTCTTCATCAGTTCCGATATAGGTCAGGCTGCTTTCGGAATCGATCTCCATCTTGACTCCAAGCTCGCTGGCCCGGTTAAATTTGCCCAAAAGGATAGCGCTGATCATAGGATCTTTTATCTCCCTGATCAAGAAACGAATCCATTCCTGCTGCAGTTTATGTTCCTTGTTGATCAAACGGATCGCTTCATCTGTTTTATTGAGCTGCAATAACCCGGATATGGTATAAAGTTTGTTTGAAAACTCGTGAGTCTGGGCCCTCAATGCTTCAGTGTATATCTTAATGCGGTGCAGTTCTTCCGTTAGCTTATCAATTTCAGTTTTGTCTCTAAAACTGGCAACCACCCCGATCACCTGCCCATCAAACACAATGGGCATCCGGTTTACAATAATGAAATTATGGCCAATAGTTGTTTCTTGATCAAAGTGACTCTGCCCGCTTTCCAAAACCTCCATCATCTTGGTATTGGGAAGAACTTCTTTGATATGCTTGCCAATATAGTGATCGCTGTCACTGTCAAGCATTTTCCTGGCGCTGTGGTTAATCATGGTGATTTTGCCTTCCTGGTTAATAGCGATAACTCCTTCATGTATGGATTGCAAAATAGCTTCTTTTTGGATAAAAAGGTGGGAAATTTCTTCCGGTTCAAGGCCCAGTATCAGTTTTTTAAAATGGCTGCCGATTAATGTTGCTCCGAAAACGCCGAAACCAATAAAAAGCAAAATCAAAAACCATATTTCCCGTTCATATCTTCCAATGATCGTTTCTATATCATCGATCAGGAAACCAACTGATACAATACCAATTATTTCACCGTCTTCAGAAAAAATCGGTCCTTTGCCGCGCAGTGAAGGTCCCAGGGATCCCACAGCCCTGGAAGTATAAAAAACCCCATCTTCCAGGGCAGGATCATTGTCATCACCAACCATGGTTTTCCCTATTCGCTCTGTTATTGGGTGGGAATAGCGAACAGTATCAGTATTACCGATAACAATGAATTCAGCCCCGGTGGACACCCTCATCGGCTCCACTATGGGTTGAATTATCCTGGCAGGGTCTTCTTCATCAAAAGCAGAGATAATCTCAGGCACCAGGGAGACGCTGCGGGCTACGCTAAGGGCCCTTTTGCCAATTTGATCCTCCAAGATATCAGCTACCATGCGGTTGACGGCAATCCCAATTATCAAAACCAGGGCGCTTAAGAGACAGCATATTACGATGATCAGCTTTAATTTTAAACCCAAACGAATTGGCTTGATTCTATTCTCAAAACTTTTTATAACGCTCTTCACAATGTTTCTGGCCTCCATAGCCGAATTTAAAAAGCGGAATCATAAAATGCAGAGCCTTTCTTAATTGATTTC
>PWFM01000018.1 GCA_003553895.1 Syntrophomonadaceae bacterium
ATCACCGGCTTTTTCCTTTATAAAGCCCCTGACTTCAAGCACGAAATTGACATCGAAATTGTAAACGGCCCCTGCGGAACGATCTGGTTTACCACCTACGCCTCTGGCGAAGTAAGCAACACTCATGAAACAAGCCTTGATTTTGACCCAACCGCGGATTTTCATGAGTACCGTTTCGATTTATATCCAGGGGAAATAAACTTCTACGTGGAAGGTGAACTGCTTCAAAGTTTTGGCAGCGGCCTGCCGGAGGAACCCATGTATTTGATGCTAAATGCCTGGTTCCCGGACTGGCTGGACGGGGAAAAGCCGCAGGAAGCCAAAACCGTGCTAATAGATTGGATCAAATACTAAGGTTTATGAAAAGCCTGCAATATGCTCAATCAAAAACCACGCAAAGCAACCGGTTAGATGCTCCAACGCTTCCCGGTTTGATTTACCTTTCAAACCGGCAGGCAGGCTGGACAGATCTCGCGCAGGGTTTGCTTCATTACTTTGCCCCCACTGATCAGGCCTGCGCTTCACATCCGGGCCCCCTCTTTTCTCTGCCAGCAGATCTACAGCCAGCCCTGCGGCTTCTTCTGCCCTGACGAGGTTCCAGTCCAGCAAATCGAGGATGTGGGCGTAAACCGGGGCCAGGGCCATCAGCTCTTTATCCTGATTTAGTTTTTTCAACCTCTGCCCGAAAGTTTCCCTGCTTAAATCGCCGGGCCGCCCGCACCTGCAATATCTCTCCCACAGGCTTTCCTCATCTATCCCGAAGCGGCCAATTCGCCGCAGCATGCTGGTGCAGGCATAAGCTTCGAACCCGTTTTCAGCCACCAGACCCGCTTTTACCGTGTTTTTGACCACCCGGCCCAGGTACTCACCCAGCTTGCTGTGCTGCCCGGCATCGCTTAAGGTGACCTGTGAATCCATGTTGCTTACGATAATGGTGCCATCTGTGCCGGAACCCGTGGCCAGACCGCGCGAATAGCAGCTCGGGGCCAGCACCTCCTGCAGGGCAGCCGCCTTGGCTTCGGTAACGGTCACAAGCGCCCTGGCAAGGGCAGCATCCCCCAAATTGGCGTTGATAAAGACCAGGATATTAATCGTGCCCGGCTTGTAGGGTACTGGCCGGCCGTTCTTTTCGTGCCAAAAGGCCGGGTCGCCGGCCCGGCTGCCGTTAACATCTATCCCGCCGGTAGCCACCGCAGTCACACTGAAATCGCCATGGTCTTTGCTTTTTAGCTGGGCATACTTCATCTTGGCCGCGGTGCTGAGGCCGGTTACTTTAAAAGCGTTTAACCCCAGCTCCCGGGCTAAAATTTTCAGATGTTCTTTATAAGTGGAAGCCCGCATTTCGCAGAGTTCATCAACCCGCCCATAAACTTCGCAGTAGTTAAACAGATGGCTTAAATCAGTACGGCAACCCCCGTTTAAAATGGAGGTGCTCAAGACCCGCCGAGCACCTGTTAACTCGACCACGATGGCCCGATTTTCTTGCTTTAGAATATCTCCTGTTGGCAGGGTAATTTGCTCCATGGGCATTATAATATCCTAACGAGGACAAATTGTCACCATATGCAGCAGGAAAATGTTGTCACTTTTCCTCACCCTTAAGATGGTTAATATCCACCCAGTCCTGCTCTTTCAGCACTGCAATGAAGGATTCCACCAGCTCGGGATCAAACTGGCTCCCGGCATGAGTCCTTAATTCCCGTATCGCTTCTTTTTCTGTCATGGTCTTGTTGTAAGGACGCTCGGTGGTCATGGCATCGAAAGCATCCACTATGGCCAGGATCCGGCATTCCACCGGTATCGCTGTCGAGCTAAGGCCCAGGGGGTAGCCTTTGCCGTCCCAGCGTTCGTGATGCTTCAAAATCAGGTCGGCCACCGCCGCCAGATCGGGTGAAGAGGAGGCTATCCGGTAACCCTTTTCCGGGTGCCCGCGCATAATCTCCCATTCCTCCTCATTCAGGGGCCCCGGTTTGAAAAGGATCTGGTCCGGGACACCCACTTTACCCAGGTCGTGAACCTGGGCAAGCAAGGCCAGATCTGCCAGCTGGTGCGAGGAGAGCCTCTCCTTTTCTCCCACCGCCCGACAAAGGCTCTCCAGCCTCCGGGCATGGCCTTCAGTAATATAATCTCTTTCGGCCAGTGCCGCCAGCAGGCTCTGGACAATCTTGCTGCGGCTGCTTTTGCTGCTGTAGAGCTTCTCGCGATACATCATATCATCGGCCCGCTTAAACAGCTTCTTCAGGGGCAATCCCGGTTCTTCGGCAGAAGCCGCACCCAGGGAGAGACCAAGCGGCAGAGCTTCATTCTTCCGGTTGTGTTCTTCCACATGTTCCCGGATCCGGCGCAGGATCAATTCGCCGGTTACCCGGTCGGTCTTGACCAGGATGGCCGAAAATTCATCCCCGCCCACCCGGGCCAGAATATCCGATGAGCGCAAAGATTTTTTAAGCACCCCGGCGCAGCTATTGAGCATCATATCACCGGCATCATGGCCCATAGTATCATTGATCAGCTT
This sequence comes from Syntrophomonadaceae bacterium, assembly GCA_003553895.1. GTDB lineage: Bacteria > Bacillota > Dethiobacteria > DTU022 > DTU022 > B1SED10-74M. The sequence goes on from PWFM01000018.1 coordinate 2,516, forward strand.
TAAGCCATCTAAATCGGCTGAAATGATCGTGACCGGGTATTCCCTACCACCGCTCAAGCGATCCAGTTCTGCCTCGAAAAAGGCGCGGTTGTAGATATCGGTCAGCTGATCGTAGAGACTCAAATATTCCAGACGCCGTTCATACTGGATCCTTTCGGTAACATCCTTGCCAATGCCCTTAAAACCGGTAATGTAACCCTCTTTATCCCTCATCAATGTGATGGAAAGCTCGCCGTAACCGAGCGAACCGTCCCGGCGGTACATCTCCAGGATCAGCCCCCGTTCGGGCTTGCCGGTCATAAAGACCTGGTTAAAAGTCCGGAAAGCCAGGTCCGGATCCTTGTAAATCTGCTTGTAACTAACGCCAACTAACCCCCCCGGCTCGTAACCAAAGAGGCGACAGGCGGCATCGTTGCAGTAAGTGATGGTCCCCAGTAAATCAGTCTCGTAGTAGCCCTCTTCCATGGTGACCAGAATCTCGCGGTAGCGCTCTTCCGATTCCTTGAGTTTCTCTTCAGCCTCATGTTTAACCAGGGCCCCGGTAATCAGGTCGGCCACCACCTTCAGCAGACCAATCTGCTGCTCACTCAAGACTTTTTTCCTGGTAACCGCTTTGAAACCGTATAAACCGATCACCCGATCATCCTTGACCATGGGAATGCTCAGGAACGACTTTGTCCCCTCCATCCTAAATTCTTCCCGATCTTTCTCCGCTTCGGGGGGCAGGTCGTTCACATCGGGCACATAGACATGCCGCCCACTGCGCAGCTGATCCGCCCACCAGGGCGCATTTTCCAGGGGAAAATTCTGGTTCCGCTCTTTCATGGAAGGGATCCCTTCGGCGCACCACTCATGGGTGTTGCTCATGTGGAGACCATCTGCGCTAATCCGGCACAGGTAACAGCGATCGGCATCAAAAAAGTGGCCGCTGTAAGCCAGGGCGTGATCGATGGCCCGATCTATATTTTCCTGGGGAATATTTACAAATGTAGAAGAGATCTCGGCAATCATACTTTCAAAGCGGTACTGATATTGAAGGGTTTCCTCAACCATTTTCTGCTCAGTCCGGTCTCGAACCAGGGCCAAAATCAACTCTTTCTCACCTACGATAACTTTGCCGGCGTTAATGCTAACCGGAGCAATACTGCCATCCTTGTGTCTGTGCACTGTCTCAAGGTTGTAGCTTCCACTGCCGGGTAGCCAGCTCAGCCACTGGCTGATTATATCCTGCCTGTTTTCTACATCTGAATGCGGCTCAGGATGGAGGTCAAAAACTTTCATCCGGCAAAGCTCTTGCCGCTCATAGCCGGTCCAGTTCACCGCAGCCCGGTTAACATCAAGGATGGACCCTTCAAGGTCATGAAGGTAGATCATGTCCACAGACTGTTCTATCAACGCCCGGTACTTTTCTTCACTTTCCTCGAGAGCCTGCTTGATCCTGACTTTTTCAGTACTGTTGCGAACATAATCAACTACGCCTATAACCCGTCCGTCTTCAGTTTTCAGGGGAGTAGAAGATATCTCCAACCAGGCAGTCTTGCCATCTGCGCCCATCATGGACACATTTTTCACAGCAGGTTCGCCTTGCTCCATGGCCTTCCTTGCGTTGCAGGAACTGCAAGGTTCACTGCGGTTTTTATAAACCTGGTAGCATTTTTTTCCTTCCAGGGGAACAGCGTGGCTGTACCACTCTTTCATGGTCCGGTTAACCTGCAAGATAGTCAGATCGATGTCGAGAATGCAGATCCCTGCCTGGACAGCGTCAAAAGAAACCTGTAAGAGGCTTGCTGAACTATAGTGTCCTGTTCTTTTTCGTTCTTCCATAGCTCCAACCTCCGACCTGGAAAGCGGGTTTTTATTGCCGGCGCACTTTTCTCAGAAGCAGCCCGATCATTTATCTTCAGGAATTACTTGCCTGCTTTTAAAATATAAAACTATAAAACAAAAATCATTGCTTTAGAGTATTCATTGAAACATCAATTAACCGAAACATCAATTATCCAATAAACTTAACTCCCAAAATAACATATAATTGCCAATATAAATAGACGGACTCAGCAAAATGATTTGGAATAATATTATTTTCTCAGATTTTGATGTTCCAGGTTAAAAAAAATTACTCTCACCCTGGATCGCTTTGACATTATCATAACCACCGAATCTTTGCCCTTTTCTGGCCAGTAAAGCTCTACCAGCTTGCCTGACGACGTGTTTATATCCTTAGCTTCCTGCTCAAGCTGTCTATAACAACACGGGGAACACTTTTTCCGCCGCTGTATTCTGCGCCCTCCAGGTAAAGTTTATTTACCTTTAAATCTCTTAATGCCGAAGGTGCCATCTCGAAAGGATTGTTGCTCAGAACCAACATGTCTGCTTTCTTACCCACTTCCAGGCTGCCTCG
>PWFM01000080.1 GCA_003553895.1 Syntrophomonadaceae bacterium
AACCATAAGACATTCCTAATGTTAACCGGAGGCCTGTCCTGAGCGGTAATAATCAGGGTGCGGTTAAAAAAAACTATAAATGCTGAAGCAGCCAGGCCCACCGCCAGCTGGGGCCAGTGAAATTGGCCGCTGACGGCAACCCAGAAAGCGAACAGGATCAGGGTTATACCGATGTAATTTAACCATTTCTTACTCATTAACGATCAGCCACCCGGTTATTTATTTGCTTATAAGCAGACATAATAATAATTTCACATGCTCAGACATTTAAGATAGCAGAATTATCAACTACCATCTTCTGAAGCTGCAGCTACGCCAGGCCGGTTTTCGACATCTGCCAGTTTTTCAGGTATGGCTGTGCGAGGATAAATAGTCACCGGCGGACATACAGACACGCATTCACCGCAGTCATCGCATTTATCAATATCAATCACGGCCAGTTTCTCATCCATGTCTATAGCTTCCCGTGGGCAGGCTTTCACGCAGGCCCTGCAGGCTATACAGCCAACCGAGCAAGCCTTTGACACCGTTTTGCCCCGCTCATGCGAACTGCAAAGGACCAGGTGTCCCTGGTTTGAGCGGCGGGGAAGAGTCTTGATCAGATCCCTTGGACAGGCGTTAACGCATAACCCGCAGCCGGTGCAGGCTGCCTGGTCAACTACAGGCAGGCCGTGAGAACCGATCTCGATCGCTTCAAAAGGACAGACCCGAACACAATTGCCCAGCCCCAGGCAACCATAACCGCAAGCTTTGAACCCACCGTAAAATCGCTCGGCAACAGCGCAGTCTTCTACACCATCATATAAAAACAGATCGGCCGCTTTTTCATTGTCTCCAATACAGAACACTGTCGCTACGACCGGTTCGGTTTCTGCTATTTCCTGACCCAGCTCTGCAGCCAGGTTTTTTTCTGTTTCAGTTCCTCCAGGAATGCAACCGGAAGGATTTACCTCCCCCCTTACCACCGCTTCGGCAAACTGGACACATCCTGCATAACCGCAGGCCCCGCAGTTGGCCCCGGGAAGAACATCCTTAATTTTATCCACTCTGGGATCAACCTTAACAGCAAATATTCTTGCAGCCACGGAAAGAAGAACTCCGAATACCAGCCCGATTAAACCCAGGGAAATAATTGCATATATTATTTGCACGCCTAAATTCACCTCGTAACGAATAGTCACTTTCAGTCAGCCGGCACTGGAATAAAACCGGCCTTTTACTAGAGGGTCAGCATACCCCTGAACCCCTGGAAAGCCAGGGAAAGGATACCGGCGGTAATCAAGGTAACCGCCGAGCCCTGCAGGACATCAGGTATATTGGCCAGTTCCAGGCGCTCCCTGATCCCGGCCATGATCACGAGGGCCAGGGAAAACCCGAGTGATGCGGCAACCCCGAATACTACCGCTTCAATAAAAGCAAATTCTTCCCTGACGGCAAGGAGGGCCACCGCCATTATGGCACAGTTGGTAGTAATCAGGGGCAGAAAAATACCAAGGCCCTGGTACAGGGTTGGGCTAATTTTACGCAGTGTTGTCTCCACAAGCTGGACCAGGGAGGCTATCACCAGGATAAAAGTAACAATTTGCAGGTACTGCAGGTTAAACCGGTCAAGGACAAATGTATAAAGCAGCCAGGTAACGAGAGTGGCCATGGTCATAACAAAAATCACGGCCATACTCATGCCAATTGCGGTTTCCATTTTCCTCGAAACTCCGAGAAAAGGGCAGATCCCGAAAAAACGCTGCAGCACAAAGTTATCTACCAGAATATAGATAAATATGATTGATAAAAGTGTTTCCATGTTAACCTCCTGCCACCGGTAGTTCTATTTCCGTTCGCTAAATGCTTTTACCTGCAAAACCCGATATATTATTTGATATTTAATTTTTTAAAGATTACATTGGTTAGTCCAAGCAGCAAACCGAGCGCAATAAACGCTCCGGGCGGTTGTCCGAACAGGCCCATCGGTTCAAATCCTTCGCCGAAAAGCATGATTGTACTTTCCGGATCGGGGCCCATGACCGTCCCCTGACCGGCCACTTCACGAACCAGGGCCAGGATCCCCAGGGCGAGGGTAAAACCTATACCCACCCCGATACCGTCAACCAGTGACCGCAAAACAGGCCTTTTGCTGGCAAATGCCTCGGCCCGGCCCAGGATAACACAGTTGACAACAATCAGGGGCACAAAAACACCCAGCGCTTCATAAAGCACCGGCTGGAAAGCCTGCAATACCATCTCAATAATAGTAACAAATGTGGCTATAATCACAATAAAACAGGGAATCCTGACCTGGGGCGGAATAAAGTTTTTCAAGGCGGCAATGACCACATTAGAAGCGATCAAGACAGCCGTCGAGGCCAGGCCCATGCCCAGGCCGTTCATAAAATACCCGGTCACACCGAGTACGGGGCACATTCCCAGGAGCAAGCGGAAAACGGGGTTTTCCCTGATTATACCCCGGGAAAAGTCTTCTAAATAAGGATTATGGGCACTCATTAATTATCACCGCCTTCGCCGTCACCCTCGGGGGCGCCCTCAAGAGCATCTTTCACTGCAGCTATAATTCTCTCGGCGCTCAAAGTCGCGCCGGTTTCCACATCTACTTCAAGCCTCTGCTCCTCAATAATCCTTTGGGGAATCTCCGGGTACGCATCCACGAAATAAGCCTCGGTTTCATTCTGTTCGATAACCTCAATGGCTTCTATCCTGCCGTCCCTGAAATCAACTTCAACGACCATTTCGCCGTAAGTGCCTTCAGTACTGCCCCGGTATATTCCATCTTCCAGATCCTCAAAATCAAAAGCTTTTCTTTGCATATCCAGGAAATTTTCGCCGATAGCGGTAACGGTGCGGCTGATGGAACTGACCATCGCACCCGTACTCAGGGTGGCTCCACTAACTGTGTCAACATCTTCACCGGCCTCTATGGGATCTTCAAAACTCTTGCCAATAAACTGTTCCTGGAAATTATCAGTGGTAATAACGTCGCCAATACCAGGGGTTTCAGAATGGGAGATAATGCGGATGCCGATTATTTCAGCATTGTTATCAACGGCCAGGTTGTAGGTAATAGTCCCTTCATAGCCCTGGGTTTTGGCAGTGGCCATGACCCCCAGTTTTTCTCCCTCCTGATCAAAAATCAAGTCAAAACGATCATCGCCAATTTCTTCTGTTTCATAATCATCTATTTCCGGGAAAAAACTTTCCAGGGCCTCCAGGTATTCCCGTTGCTGCCTCTCCTGGATCACCGGGTCGGTTAAATTATGCATCCCGGTCAAAAGCGCCGCCGAAGCGATCGCAACGACAGCCAGGGTTATCGATAAACGCAATATGTCACGCACTTTGCTTCACCCCCCCGAACTGTTTAGGAGTTGTAAAGTTATCAATAATCGGTGTTACCGCATTCATTAGCAAAATAGCAAAGGTTACCCCTTCCGGCAGGGCTCCCCACAACCTGATTAACATCGTGATCAGTCCACAGCCGATACCGAAAATAAGCCGGCCGCCTGGAGTAACAGGTGTGGTAACAAAATCGGTAGCCATATAGATGGCGCCAATCATGACTCCGCCTGTCAGAACATGGAACAGCCCGGTCATAAAAATATTGGCATAAAACCCGCCGCCGAATAAAAGGCCAAGGATAAAGACAGTTATGATAAACCCCCCCGGGATCCGGTAATCTATATGGCCTTTATAGACCAGCCAAATCCCCCCGATCAACAGGGCCAGGGCAGAAGTTTCCCCCAGGCTCCCTGGAATGTTGCCGATGAACATTTCCGGCAGACTGAAAGTAACCGCTGTTTCCGGAGAAGCCAGAACAGTGGCCCCGGTCACAACCGCAGCATCATAACCAAAAGCAAAAGGTTGAGGCGATGGCCAAATGTCACCGGCCATGTGTCCGCCCCATGAAACGACCAGGATAGCTCGGCCAACCAGGGCCGGATTAAAAATGTTATAACCGATCCCGCCAAAAACCTGCTTGCCGATAATAATGGCGGAAAAAGCGCCGGCAACTACCAACCACCAGGGCACTGCTGCCGGAAGAGTCAAGGCCAGGAGCAGTCCGGTAACCGCCGCGCTGCCGTCACTAAATATATCACTTTTTCGCCGCCAGATAGCCTCTGCCAGCATCGCCGACACCACAGCGATGACCATGGTCAGAAGAGCCCGGTACCCAAAAAGCAACACTGCCATCAGGGCTGCAGGAAAAAGGGCGATCATCACATCGACCATCACGCTCTGGATCGATTCAATCGATTTGATATGTGGTGATGATGATACAATCAATTTTCCATTTATGACCATCACATCCTTTCCCGGCTAGAAAAGTTATTTATTTTTTCTTTTCATAATTTCATTTTTCCCAATCCTGATCCACTGGACCAGGGGTATTTTTGAAGGGCAGATATAAGAACAGCACCCGCATTCAAAACAATCGAGGGCGTATAGTTTTTCCGCCCGCCTGTAATCCCCATGCTCTGCCGCCTGGGCAATGGAGGTAGGCATCAGGTTCATCGGGCATACAGTAACACACTTGGCGCACCTGATGCAGGGACTGCTTTCGGCCAAATAGATATCTTCGTCTGTCAGGGCCAGGATTCCCGATGTGCCCTTGATTACCGGGATATCAGCATTCGGTTGGGCCAGCCCCATCATTGGTCCTCCGATTACCAGCTTCATGGTAGATTCCGTTATCCCTCCGCAGTACTCCAGCACATCGGTAACCAGTGTCCCCAGCCTGACCTGGATATTGGCCGGCTGCTTCACCCCGCTACCGGTAACGGTCAAAACCCTTTCTACCAGGGGTTTGCCTTCCCTGATAGCCCTGGTGATAGCTACTGCCGTGCCGACATTGTGATTAACCACCCCGACTTCCATGGGCAGTTCGCCGGCCGGCACAA
>PWFM01000065.1 GCA_003553895.1 Syntrophomonadaceae bacterium
AATGGATACAACACGGTAATTATCACTACAGGCTCCATAGAACAGCACGGCCCTCATTTGGCGGAGCTGTCCGATACGGCTATAGCCGAAGCCTCGGCATTAGACCTCGCTGAACGCCTCGGTAATACCCTGGTGGCGCCGGTTATCCGCCCGGGTCTGTCGGACCACCATTTAGCCCTTGCCGGAACCCTGTCGCTCAGGCCGGAAATATTTGCCGGGCTGATCGAAGATTATATCTCCTGCTATATCAAACACGGCTTCAAACAATTCATCCTGATCTCTTCACACGGCGGCAACTTTAACGCCCTCGAAGAAATTGCGTCCGGGATGAAGGAAAGAAATCCCGGCTACAAATTTGTAACCGGCCTGCCGCTTAATGAGCTCCTGGAGCTGCTGGCCGGGATCGAAGAAGATTTTCAACTGCCCGCGGGGACCTGTGGGGGACACGCTTGTGAGTATGAAACCTCCGTAATGCTTTACCTTTTTCCGAAACATGTTCGCAGGGACAAAGCCAGGGAAGGCTATGTCGGCAGGCCAACGCAAGAAATCTTGAGCCGGATGCATGAAGGTGGAATTACCGCCGTATCTGCCAGCGGAGTTTTGGGCGACCCCCGGCAGGCCGGCGCTGAGCGCGGCAAAAAGTATTTTGAGCTAGGGCAGGAAGCCCTGTACAAAACAATCAAGGAAAAACTGCTTAACTATTAAGCGCCGCCGCTCAGGCCGGCAAAAACCTAAAACAAAAAGGGCCGTGCCGGTTGACCGCAGTGTTGAGAACCAAATACCTTTTGTTCTCTGCTTTTCTTCCTTTTAATTATGGCGGTTACGATTAATTATATCTTTTAGCTTCTCACCCAGCACACTCTCAGAAGCTGAAGTTTCAAATTGAAGCCCGGCTTCCATAGAACTATTCATGGCAAAGTCAATACAGCGCTTCGAAGCCTGCACCGCTTCAGGAGGATGTCCGGCTATTTCTGCCGCCATCTGCTGCACCGCCCCGGCCAACTCTTCTGCTGGATACACACGGTTGATCAACCCGATTCGCAGGGCTTCAGAAGAATCTATCCGGCGGGCGGTATAAATTAATTCCTTGGCCAGGGCCGGACCGACCAAACGGGGCAGGCGCTGGGTCCCTCCACAGTCGGGCACCAGGCCAAAAGCGACTTCCGGAATTGAAAAAACAGCATCTTCCGAAGCCAGCCTGACATCGCAGACCAGGGCCAGTTCCAGGCCCAAACCGATACACCCACCTCTTATTGAAGCCAGAACCGGAACAGGCAGCCTGGCATATCTTGAAAATACTTCGCTTAAGTAATGCAGGGTTTCATACCCGCCGCGAACGGCCCGGTCACCGAGATCAAGCCCTTCCGTCATGGCCTGATTAATATCGAGCCCTCCGCAGAAAGATTTGCCGGCGCCGGTTAAAACAACGGCCTTGATTGATTGATCAGTTTCAATGTTCTTGACTGCTTCTTCCAGGGCCAACCACATTGTTCCGTCAAAAGCATTGGCTTTGCCGGGCCGGTTCAAAGTAACCGTAGCGATATGGCCTTCGACATTAAATAATACCGGTTGAACATTCATCTCTACATTGCTCCTCTTTCATTATTTTGCGTCCGACTGTAATCACCGGGGCATAAAAATATTAAAGCTCGCCCTGTCTCATGAAAAGCTGCCGGAAACTTCTCCATTTCCTTAGCTACTTTACTATACAAACAAAATATTTTTTTTTCAACTTCCTGCGATTTAACCATATTATTTCTTCATAGTTCTGCTATAATATATATTTAGAGTAAATTTTAATAAGGCAGTGGTATTTTAGGCCGCTTCCTTTCTTTATGTTAAAAAGATCAAACCATCAAGTGAGATCTTTTTTCTCAAAACAAAGTGGGCGCTAAACTCACAAACACTTCAGGAGGTGCTATAGAATGGAAAATATTGGTGCGTTTCTTCCCCTTATTCTGCTGTTTGTCGTTTTCTATTTCCTTTTAATCAGGCCCCAGCAGAAACAGCAAAAACAGCGCAAGGAAATGATCAGCAATCTTAAAAAAGGCGATCGTGTGGTTACCATCGGGGGCATTCACGGGATTATCAAGGAAATTGATGAAGCCAATATCTCTCTGCGGGTAGCAGAAAACACTAACCTTAAAATGTCTCGCGCAGCAATCGATAGAGTTCTCCAGGACGACGAAGAATAGGAGTAACTCTAGATCTAGTTAAAACCCTCCTTTAAGGCACAACATTGGTATCGGCATGGAGGGTTTTAACTATTACAATTAATTGATAGCTGCTTATTCATTAATCGAACAGCGATTCCATACTTAATATAGGCTTCATGATCGAGCAGTCTTTCCGTTGCAGGATTAAAGCCCAGTTTTTTAAAAAAAGCAACTGAACTGTCCCTGGCATAAGTATGCAGTTCCCTGCAACCCCTCCGTTTCAGTTCATTGATCATCTTCAGCACAAGCTCTTTTCCAATCCCCCTGCCCTGGTTGGCAGGGATAACAGCCAGGTGCCTTAATTCAGCATCATTAATGTTTTTCCAGATAGCAACTGCTCCACCTACAGGATATGGGCCTTCCATGGCCAGTAGTTGCACTAACTTGCCGTCAACCTTGAACCTGCTGCGCACATCGCGCGGCAATCCAAGCGGCGCCCACAAAACCTGCCACAATAGATTATCAAGAACCGCATAATCAGCTTCTGTTTCAACAAGATGAACTGCCACGTTCTCCATAGCAGGGTCCTTTCTTTATTCAACAACTTCATATCCGCTATTCCTGATTGTATCTTTCAGACTGTCCAGGCTGACTTGATCGGGAAAATAGCTGATTACTGTTTTTATCCATTAAAGAATTTTATTCTACCTGTTACAACTCTGTTCTCCTTAAAAGTTGAGCATTAATTGCTACAATCACTGTGCTGGCCGACATTAAAATCGCTCCTACAGCCGGTGTCAACAAAATTCCCCAACCGGCCAGAACTCCGGCAGCAAGGGGGATGGCAATGATGTTGTAACCCGCCGCCCACCATAAGTTTTGCACCATTTTGCCGTATGTCGCCCTGGAAAGGGTTATTATCCGCGAAATATCGCGGGGATCGGATCTGACCAGGACAATATGGCCCGCTTCTACAGCCACGTCCGTTCCGGCCCCGATAGCGATACCAATATCAGCCGTAGCTAAGGCGGGGGCATCATTAACCCCGTCTCCGACCATAGCCACTTTTTTACCCATAGCCTGAAGCTCGCGCACTTTTGAGGCCTTATCTTCCGGAAGCACTTCGGCAAAAACAGTATCAATCCCCAGCTCTGCCGCTACAGATTCCGCTACAGCTTGTGAATCGCCCGTCAGCATAGCCACTTCAACACCCCGCTTATGGAGCGCCCCTATAGCTTCTCTGCTTTCCTGGCGCACAGCATCAGCAACGGAAAATACAGCAATTGCCCTGCCATTTTTTAAGAGATATATGGCCGCCTGGCCGCGCTCCGCTGCCTTCTTCGACTCTTCAAGCAGCCTCGTCGGCACTTCCGCATTTTCTGCATCCAGCAGAGCGGGGCCGCCCATATGATATTCAGTCCCTTCAACGGTAGCGGCAACGCCTTTACCTTTAAGAGCCCTGAATTCTTCAGCCCGGGGAACCCTTATTCCCCTATCCTCCGCCGTTTTTAAAATACCGCGGGCAATAGGATGTTCCGATTCTGCTTCCACTCCTGCCGCCAGGCGCAGAGCCTCTTCTTCAGAAATACCGTCCCCGGTAGACATGGCTACTACCCGAAATTCACCCAGGGTCAGCGTGCCCGTTTTATCAAATATAACCGTATCGAGACTGCGGGCTTCTTCAAGGCCCAGCCTGTCCCGGACCAGAAGTCCGCCCAGGGCCCCCAGCGTAGTTGAAATTGCCACTACCAGGGGCACAGCAAGCCCCAGGGCATGGGGGCAGGCAATAACCAGCACGGTTACTACCCGGACAATGGTAAAATCAATAGGCATACCGGCAAACTGCCACCCGATAAGGGTCGCCATACCGGCAAAGATAGCTACCCCGGTCAATAATTGGGCCGCCCGATCGGCCAGGTTCTGGGCCCTCGATTTGGATGATTGCGCTTCGGCAACCAGGCGCATAATCCCCGAGAGTTTGGTTTTTTCGCCCGTCCCAGTTACCTCGATTCGCAGCGATCCCTCGCCGTTGTTAGTTCCGGCAATAACCTCATCGCCTTCATTTTTCTTCACCGGTGTCGATTCACCGGTGATCATGGCTTCGTTGATATCGCTTTTTCCTTTCCGCAGTATCCCATCCGCCGGTATGTTTTCTCCCGGCCGGACCAAAACAATATCGCCTTCTTTTAGTTCACTAACCGGCACCACTTCTTCTTCCTGGCCGGTCAAACGGGTGGCAGAATCGGGCAGCAGTTTGGCAAGCTCCTGCAAAGCGCCCTGGGCCTGGACGATAGAGCGCATCTCAATCCAGTGGCCTAAAAGCATAATCGTTACAAGCGTCGCCAATTCCCACCACAACGACTCGGCCTGGATTAGCCCGAGATCAACAACCCATGAAAAAAGAAAGGCAACCGTAATCGCCAGGGAAATCAGGGTCATCATCCCGGGAAGTTTATCCTTGAGCTCACGCCAGGCTCCCTGGATAAACACCCATCCCCCGTAGAAAAAAATGATAGTCCCCAGCACAGGTGGAATCCAGGCCGATCCGGGAAATACCGGGGCCTGGTAACCAAAAAGATGCTGAATATGGGCAGACCAGTAAACTACCGGTAAGGTCATTATTAATGACAGCCAGAACTTGTCCTGAAACATCTTGGGACTGTGACCGGCGTGCTTGTCATGGCCACCAT
>PWFM01000115.1 GCA_003553895.1 Syntrophomonadaceae bacterium
CGGATTTGACACTGTTGAAGCAGCGCGCAAATTGCTGGGACGATACTTATGCCGGGAAACCGAAGAAGGTTTGGTTGCAGGGGTAATAGTCGAAACCGAAGCATATTTAAGTGAAGGCGATCCGGCCTGTCATGCATCGAGGGGAAAAACCAGGCGGAATGCCGCCATGTTCGGCCCTCCCGGCATTGCTTACGTTTACTTTATTTATGGCAATTATTATTGTTTTAACGTTGTGACCGGCCCGGAAGGCAGAGGAGAGGCGGTTTTAATCAGGGCGGTGGAACCGGTAGAAGGTTTGGCTTTGATGCAAAAACGTCGGGGCAAAGAGTGTGCTTTGAATAATCTGGCCAGCGGTCCTGGTAAGCTTTGTCAGGCCTTTGCCATAGATACATCTCTTAACGGCCATGAACTGAGCCGTGAGCCCCTATACCTGCAAGATAATCCGGGAGCTCCACTTATTTTGCCTGTTCAAAGGACCCCCCGCATCGGTGTTTCGTCGGCAAAAAATTTATGCCTGCGCTTTATTATCGAGGGAAACAGGTTTTTATCGAGGTGAAAATGCTTTGTCCGCAGTAGTAACGGAAAGAGAAATAAAAGTACTTGAATTTGACAGCGTCCGGCAGAAACTGGCTGCTATGACCGTCAGCCCTATGGCCCGCGAAAAAGCTGAAAAGCTTGCGCCTTCCGGCGATTACCGCACTATTTTGCAATTGCAGCAGGAAGCCCGCGAAGGGCGCCTGCTTTGTTCCAAGAATGCTTTCAACCCTACTGTTGTTGAAGATATTAAAATCTATCTGGATCGTTCTTTAAAAGGGGCCATGCTCTCAGGCCCCGAACTGGCGGCAATTATGCATTTTCTCAAAGCCGTACGGCGCTGGAAGAATTTTTTCAGCAACAGGGACCACTGCGAACTTTATCCGCTGATGAAGGAACTGGGGATAGAGATTAACACCTGCTCCACTTTATCTAATGCTCTTGAATTATCTATTGATCAGGAAGGAACTGTTCTTGACAGCGCTTCTTCAGCTTTGGCTTCCCTGCGCAGAAAGAAACTCTCTTACCAGGAAAAGATCAGGGAGAAGCTTGATCAATACCTGCGCAGCTCCAATTACCGCCGTTATCTGCAGGATGCCTTGATCACAATCCGGGGAGGGCGCTATGTCCTGCCCGTTAAGCAGGAATACCGTCAAAACCTGGAAGGAGTGGTCCACGATCAGTCTTCAAGCGGAGCTACTGTTTTCATTGAGCCGTTGCCGGTAGTGGAAATGCAGAATGCTCTGACCTCCCTGCAGAGACAGGAAGAGGAAGAAATAGAAAGGATTCTATTTCAATTGAGCAGCCGGGTGGCCGGTATGGAAAATGAACTGCTCCATAACAGAGACCTTTATGCCGGACTTGATTTTATTGTGGCCAGGGGCCGTTTAAGCCTGGAGCTGGAAGGAAGTGAACCGCGGCTGCTGGAAGGTGACGAGCCGGAATTTTACCTGGATAATGCCGTTCATCCACTTTTGAGCGGTAATAAGGTGCCCCTGGAAGTAGAGCTGGGCGGCCAGGCGCAAACCCTGGTGGTAACCGGGCCCAATACGGGAGGTAAAACTGTTTCCTTGAAAACTATCGGACTCCTGGCCATTATAGCCCAGAGTGGAATCCATGTGCCGGCCGGTAAAGATACCAGGCTGACAGTTTTTAAACAGATCAGAGCCGATATTGGGGATGAACAAAGTATAGCCCAATCATTAAGTACTTTTTCCGGGCACATGAAAAACATCATTTCTATAGTCGCAGAAGCGGGCCCCGGTTCCCTGGTCCTTTTTGATGAGCTTGGCGCCGGGACGGATCCAACGGAAGGGGCGGCCCTGGCCATGGCCATATTGGAAAAGCTAACCCGGAAGGGAGCCGTCACAGTGGCCACCACTCATATTAATGAGCTAAAGCTCTTTGCCCAGGCCCAGGAAAACATGCAGAATGCGGCCATGGAGTTTGACCTGGAAACCCTGGCCCCCACTTACCGGCTTTTGCAGGGGGTGCCTGGCCAGAGTAATGCTTTTTACATCGCCGGGCAGCTTGGCCTTCCGGCAGATGTGCTAGAAAATGCCAAAGGGTACATGCACCGCTCCCACGACCAGGTGGAATCAATTATAGCCAGCCTGGTGGAGGACCAGCAGCGATACTCCAGGGACAGCCGCCAGGCGGAAGTGGAACGCAGTAAGGCTGAACAGTTGATGGCCGAACTGGAACAAGAACGCAGTTTACTCCGGGCCAGGCGCGATGACATCCTCAAACAGGCTCGTGAAGAGGCTCGTCAAATAGTAAGGCGGGCCAAAAGCTCCGCCGATCAATTAATAAAAGAGCTGCAGGAAATTAAGACAACTGCCCCTGATCAGGCCCGGGGTCGGGCTGAACAGGTGAGAAGCCGGATCCACGAGCTGCGGCGTGAAACTGAGCCGGAGCCAGATGAAGATGAAACCGGGGGCGTTCCTTTAAGCGCAGCGGATTTATCTGCCGGACAAATGGTTTACATCAACAGTTTAAAGCAAAAAGGAGAGGTTGTTTCTTTTTCCCGCGATGAAGCAACTGTTCAGGTTGGCGCAATTAAAGTAAACCTGCCTGTACGCGAATTAAGGGCGCTCCGGTCAGAAGAAGGTGAAGCCTCAAAAAGAGAGGACCAAAAACATGCCCCTGCCGGCAGTTACAGTGTCCAAAAAGGGCCCTCTACCGGCAGTGCCATCGACTTAAGGGGATTAACCCTGGATGAAGCCATCCCGCTGGTGGAGAAACATCTGGATAATTCTATTTGGGCGGGCTTGAAGCAAGTGGACTTGATCCACGGCAAGGGGACGGGTAAATTGAAACAGGGGTTGCGGGATTACTTAAAAGATCATAAACAGGTCAGAAGTATCCGCAGCGGACAACCCGGCGAGGGAGGAGAAGGGGTTACGGTTGTATTGCTCGAACAGTAACCCCTTCCGTTACCGCTATCATATAGAATATCTTTTATTCCGGACCTCGGGAAACCACCAGGCGCACTTCGCGTCCTTCGGGCACAGTGGAACCCGGTTCCGGACGCTGTGATATAATCCGGTTTCTTGGGACTTCATCATCATACTGGCGTTCAATATGCACTACTTTAAGACCTTCCCGGGACAGTGTTGACTCAGCCAGGGCCTGGAAGCTGCCGGTTACATCGGGGACCACTACTGTTCCCTCCTCAGGCTGGGTTATAATGTCACCATCTTCCGTAGCTTCTGTACTGACATTTACTGTCGCTGGATCGGATGGCGTGTCGTCATCGAGTATGGCTGTAAGGACGTAGGTATACTCTTCGTCTGTTTCTACATCATGATCGGAATACTGGCGGGCGCCGGGTTGCAGTTCGGCAATCGTGGTTTCTGCCCCGTCTGCCCCAATCCTGGAGATTTCGAAGGCTGAAACAGGAGGGCCATCATAATCCCACTGGAGGGTAACTCCATCTGATAACACGAAAGCCGTAAAATCCGGGATTGCATCGGTAGTGTCCCCCTCCTGTTCGGCCATTTCCCGGGCCAGGATCCGGGTGGGCATGTCTTCCACATCCTGCGGTTTCCTTCCCGGTCCTCCCCGTGATGACCATCTTTCATCTGTTTCTATATAAGGCGGGCGCCGGTAAAACCTGCCGTCGTGCATGTTGCACCTCTCGGTAGGTTCGTGAGCGGCCAGGAAGTAGTCTGTTATAACTGTATCCGCTCTTTCACAATCTTCGTTGGGCAGCTTTCCAGACTTGCTGCAAACCTGGACCCGGACAATATCATCCGGTCTTTCGAACTCTTTTACTTCCAGGTCTTCGAAAGATTCCAGGAAAACTTCCCGCAGGAAAGCGGTAGAATAACGCCAGCCCTGCCTGATCTGGCCCATTCTCGGTTCATCATAGCCCATCCAAAAGGAAGCGACCAGGTTGGGCGTATAAGCGACCAGGTAAACGTCTCGCCAATCATCGGTAGTCCCGGTTTTGGCAGCTACCGGACGGTCAATCCTGAGGGCTGTTCCCAGGTACTGGGTGACAAAATCCTGCAGAATATCATTGACCAAAAAAGCGCTTTGTTGGCTGATTACCTGCTGTGGATCAATATTGTTCTCATAGATTGTATTACCCTGGCGGTCGACAATTTTATTGATTGTATGCAGATCAACCTTAAGGCCTTCATTGGCCAGAACGCTGTAAGCCTGGTTCATATCAATGGCGCTGACACCCCTGTTTAATCCACCAAGGGTCAGGGCCAGGTTATTTTTCTCATCCGGGTGCAGGGTGCTTATACCCATTCTTTCAGCGTATTCGGCTCCTGTTTGCGGCCCCAGTTTTTCATAAGCGCGAACGGCTGGGATGTTGTAGGATTTAAAGAGCGCTTCCCGGACCGGGATCATGCCCCTGAATTTATAATCAAAGTTTTCCGGGAACCAGTCCTCATTAGGGCCGATATAAGGCGCATCATCAAGGGTTGAGCCGGCTCCGGCCAGGACCCCTTCTTCAAAGGCCGGTGCATAAGTAGAGATCGGTTTTATAGCTGAACCCGGCTGGCGCAGAGTGGCAAAGCGTAATACTTCATCCACATTTTTCTGGTATTCGCGGCCTCCACCCAAAGCTTTGATCTGACCGGTAGTCGGGTCGGAAAGGACGATAGCAGCCTGCGGCTGGGCAACCCCGTTTTCTTCATCGATTATTTCTTCAAGCTGGCTTTGGGAAAGGGTGGCCCCTGAAGGCAGGTTGGCTATAGCCGCCCTGGCCTGGTCCATATC
>PWFM01000208.1 GCA_003553895.1 Syntrophomonadaceae bacterium
AGCGGGGCAGACGCATCTTCACCGGCACCAGGATCACGTCCCCGGAAAGCGGCAGGGGTACGCTGATAGCGCAATGCAGGAACTGGCCGTATTTTTTTCTGGTGGCCTTCAGATCGACGCCAAAGTAAGCGGCCAGGCCCTTTAAGATCGCCTTCATCGTCTTTTCTTCCACGTAACTGCCGCCCCCTCTGTAATAAAGCCGGACCGCGTTACCGCCATTCTTACCATAACATGGCTCCAGGGCCACAATATGGCCCGGATCTTTACTGGGTGTAGTTACTCTTTTTCTGGATATGATATTTTCCTCCCTCTAATTATTTTTATAGAAACCGGGGCCTGCTAAAATATTTTGACAAAAAAGACCGCAGGAGAAAGCCCTCGAACTTCCTGTCAAAATTATTTCTAGTATAATAACTGATATTTTGATTTTTGTCAAAACAATTTTATATTTCGTGTTATATATTTTTTATTAATACTATATATTAGTATTAAATACTTTCTATATATAAGTACTTCTGGTCAAGTTTACCTGCTTAACCCTTTTAAGAAAAAAGAACCGGCTGCTATCTGCTTGATAACAGCCGGTTCTCAGTGCTTAAAAAGGGGTGAGTTGCCCTCAGGTCCTTTCTTTTTCTTCTTTTTGGCGCAGGCGCTCCACAATACCGGGGGCAACCTTGGTAATATCGCCGGCGCCCATGGTAATGATCCGGTCGCCCGGGCGGGCGATGGCTAAAGCCTGCTCTTCCAATATTAACAAATGATCGCTGTAAAAAACTGGGATGTTGCTGTGCTCCCGGATCAACTCGGCCAGGACTTCCGAGGTAGCGCCCGGGATGGGCACTTCACCGGCCGAATAGACACTGTGCAATAGGAGCAGGTCCGCCTCCATGAAAGCCCGGGAGAATTCATCCAAGAACCAGGCCGTCCTGGTGTAGCGGTGGGGCTGGAATACGCAGATCAGGCGCTTGCAGCCGGGCCGGGCCGCTTCTAAAGTGGCCCGGATCTCGGTGGGATGGTGGGCGTAGTCGTCGATGACGGTGATACCATTCACGGTGCCGATTACTTCAAAGCGCCGGCCCACACCGGAAAAACCTTTCAGGGAAGCGGCGCAGGTTGCCGGATCAAGGCCCAGGCTGGCGGCCAGGGCCAGGGCCCCGGTGGCGTTGCTGACGTTATGGCGGCCGGGAACGCTTAAGTTCACCGCAGAAGCCAGGCGCTTGCCCCGGAAATAAAAATCGAATGAAGAGCTTCTTTCGGCCAGCTCGATATTGGCCGCGTAGTAGTCGGCCCGGGGAACTGGCACGGCCTCCCCGGCGGGGGTTTCTGCGGCCAGGCCGTAATAAAAAACCCGGCCCTGTAGCTGCGCCCCCAGTTCCAGGAGCCCGGGATCGTCAGCGCATAAAATAGCGGTTCCCCCGGGGTCCAGGTGGGAAAGAAAAGTGCCGTAGGCTTCCTGCAGGCGGGAATACTCGTTGTTGTAATGTTCCAGGTGGTCGGCCTCCATCCCGGTAACCAGGGCCACATAGGGGTGGTAGCGGGTAAAAGAGCTGTCGCTTTCATCGGCCTCGGCCACCAGGTAGTCGCTTTGGCCCAGGCGGGCATTGCTGCCGTAGGCCGGGAGCACCCCGCCGATGATGGCGCTGGGATCAAGGCCTCCTTTTTCCAGGAGGAGGGCCACCATGGCCGTGGTGGTAGTCTTGCCGTGGGCCCCGGCGATGGCGATCCCCCGGGCCTCGTTCAAAAGGGCCGCTAAAAGCTCGGAACGGTGCCAGAGAGGCAGGCCCTTTTCTGTTACTGCCATTACTTCCGGGTTACCGGGGGGCACGGCCGTAGAATAAACCACCAGCTGGGCGGCGCCCAGGTTTTCCCTGCGGTGCCCGATGGTGACCAGGGCGCCCTCTTCACTTAAGTGTTCAGTCAGGGGTGATGCTTTAAGATCGGATCCGCTGACCAGGTAACCCTTCTGGAGCAGGATCAGGGCCAGGGCGCTCATTCCGTAGCCGCCGATGCCGATAAAGTGGATCTGTTTGATATGTGGTGGTATAGACAAGGATTAACCTCCTGTTGTGGTTGTAAGGATAACTGCTGTGGCTCCTTAAATTATAGCATATCGCGGCGGCCCTGTTCACAGTTAAAGCGGCATAAAATAGCAAGTTTTTCCCCGGCAAAGTCCTTAGAGCGGCCCTGTTCAGGCCCGTTTTCTTTTTTTCGTTTTTTTTTCGGGTCCCGCATTTACCCCACCTTGCCTCTATTGTTCATATAGACAGTTAATGCTTTTATGTCACCACAAACAGCTGTTTAAGGCCGGATTAAGCAGTTTCAGGGGCTGCAAAAATTAATGCCAATAAAAGTAATCCACATTATGCACAGAGTTATCCACAGAAAAAAGCCTGATTACAGCCCCTTTTCCCCGGTTATAAACAGTAACAACAACCGGTTTACGTAAAAATGGCGGCCGGGCAAAAAAAACGGGGCTTTACCGGAGCCCCAGGCCGGGATAGGCGTTTAAATCCAGGCCGGCAAACTCGCTTTTCCGGTAGCGCGGGTAAGCGGCGGCGGCGATCATGGCCGCATTGTCGGTGCACAGCTCCGCAGGGGGGTAGCGCAGGCTCACAGCAGGCAGGGCCTCACTGAGCCTGCCGGCCATCTTGCGGCGCAGGTGGCTGTTGGCGGCCACGCCGCCTGATAAAAGCACCGTTTTAGCCCCGCTCTCCCGGGCGGCCAGGATCGTTTTTTCCACCAGGACCTCGACCAGCGCTTCCTGGAAGGAAGCGGCCAGGTCAGGCAGGTTAACCTCTTCCCGGACCTGCCGGGCCCGGTGCAGGTGGTTGATCACCGCCGTCTTCAGGCCGCTGAAGCTAAAATCAAAGCGCCCTTTATCGCCCAGCCAGGCCCGGGGAAAAGCAATCGCTTCCGGGTTGCCTTCCCGGGCCAGCCTGTCGATCAAAGGGCCGCCGGGATAGCCCAGTTGCAAAACCCGGGCCACCTTGTCGAAGGCTTCGCCGGCGGCATCATCGCGGGTGCGGCCCAGGGAAGTGGCGCTGCCCGGCTTTTCGATCAAAAGCAGTTCGCTGTGACCGCCGGAAACGATCAGGTTCACGGCCGGGTAAGAAATATCTTCACCGCCCAAATGGTTGGCGTAAAGGTGGGCCTCCAGGTGGTTGACCGCTATAAGAGGCAGGCGGCGGGCATAGGCCAGGGCTTTGGCCGTGGCCACACCAACCAGAAGGGCTCCCACCAGGCCGGGTCCGTGCGCTACGGCTATGGCCTGCAGGTCGGCAAAGTCTATCCCCGCTTCCGCTAAAGCTTCGTCGATCAGGGGATTGATCATGCTCAGGTGGTGGCGGGAGGCGATTTCAGGGACCACGCCCCCGTAGCGGGAGTGCAGCTCCACCTGGGAAGAAACCAGGCTGCTCAAGATTAAAGAACCGTCTCTAACCACGGCGGCGGCGGTTTCATCACAGGAGGTTTCCAGGCCCAAAATCAGGACCGCTTCATTGTTCATGGCCTTCTCCCTTCCCGGCTTCTTCAGGCGCGGTGAGGTTATTTTTAGTCATGATCAGGGCGTCTTCATCGGCGTAATAGTGCCGGCGGCGCCCCATGACCGCAAAGCCCAGTTTTTCATAAAATTGTCGGGCCGCGGTGTTGCTCGGGCGCACCTCCAGAGTCAGGCAGGCCGCCCCCCGCGGTCCGGTCATTTCCACCAGGGCCCCCACCATCTGAGAAGCAATGCCCCTGCGGCGCCAGCTTTTACTGACAGCCAGGGTGGTAATATGGATTTCTTTTAAAACGATCCAGGCCCCGATATAGGCGACCACCTCGTCTTTGATCCGTCCCACCAGGTAGAGGGCCAGGCGGTTGGTTTCGATTTCAGTCTGGAAGGAATGGAGCGACCAGGGATCCCGGAAAGACTCCCTTTCGATAGCGGTTACAGCCTGTAAATCGGCGTGTGTCATCGGTTCTATGGTAAGGGCCAGGTCCATGCTCAGGGTTTGCCGCCTCCCTCTTTTTCTGCCGCCATGCGCTCAGCCTCCGGGCGGCGCAGGTAACGGGGACGGGCCTCCAGGTAGGAAGGAGCGGGCTTTTCTGAAAGGAGAACTTGTCCCCGGAGGGCCACCAGTCCGGCCCGGCAGAGCCTGAAGGGGGCGGTGGTGATCACCGCCCGCCCCGGCAGGGCTTTTTTAAGCTCTTCGCCGTAGCTGTGCAGGCCCTCCCCGGTAAAGACAACCGGCAGGGGGGTAGCGCCTTCAGCCTGCTCAGCAGCAGCGCCGGGTCCGCTTTTAATCTTTTCGATCAGTTCAGCCAGGGGCAGGGCTGCCGGTTCGCTGACCGGCTCGAGTCGGTGGGGATAAGCATTGCTCCGTTTAAACAGGGCGCTGTAAACCTGGCTGCGGCGGGCATCAAGCAGAGGGCAGATCAAAACTCCCGGGCCGGGCACCGCTTCGGCCAGGGCGGACAGGGTGCAGACTGTCACGACCGGGATGTTCAAACCTTGCCCTAAAGCCCGGGCCGTGGCCACGCCGATGCGCAGCCCGGTAAAAGACCCGGGCCCGGCCGAGACAGCCACCGCTTCGATCTGTTCCCGCTCCACACCGGCTTCAACCAGCAGGCGATCGATTAGAGGCATCAGGCGCTCCGAGTGGGTCTTCTTGATATTTAGCGTCATTTCGGCCAAAAGGCACTCTTTTTCCAGCAGGGCCGCGCTGCAGGAGAGGGTGGCGGTATCCAGGCCCAGTATTAGCAGGGTGCATAAACCTCCAGTTTAACGGCGCTTTAAGAAAAGAAGCGCCGCTTTCTTTTATTCTATAAATTCATGCTCTTCCCAGGTTCCTTCCTGGGTAGTTCCATCGGGATAGGTCAGGACCCCTTCACCGTGAAACTGGCCTTCTTTGAATTCGCCCTCATACTTATAGCCCTCGGGGTCTATAAAGGTACCTTCCCCGTGGAACTGATCCTCACGCCACTGGCCTTCGTAAGTCGCTCCCGAGGGATAGGTAATCCGGCCTTCGCCGTGGAAGCGGCCCTCTTTGAATTCTCCTTCATATTCGAGCCCTTCTGCTGAGGTAAAAACCCCCCGACCGTGGAACTGATCTTCTTTAAACTCCCCTTCGTAGCGATCTCCGCCGGGGTCTGTCAAAACCCCCTGGCCGTGAAACAGGTCGTCTTTAAATTCTACTTCATAGATGCCGCCCGCAGCGTCGATATAGGTACCCCGGCCCTGCTTGCGGCCTTCTTCAAACTCTCCTTCATAGTAATCGCCGTCGGGAAAGGTCATTTCACCAAAACCGTGGGCCAGGCCTGAGCGGAAGCCGCCCTCATAGACAAAACCGTCCGGCCCGCTGATCCGGCCCTGGCCGTGCATCAGGTTATCTTTAAATTCCCCTTCGTAGCGCAGGCCGTCTTCGGTCACGTATACCCCTTCGCCGTGCCGGCGGCCCTCTTCCCACTCACCTTCGTAATAATCTCCAGCGGGGTAGGTCCAGGTCCCCGTGCCGTGCGGGGTGAACCACCGTAATTCACCGCTGTAAATACCGCCTTCGTAAGTTATTTCTGCTTCTCTTTCAAACAGGTAAGCGGCGATCGTCCAGGCTGCAATGAGCGCCGTCAGGGCTGCTACCAGAACCAGCTGCTTTTTTGCCATATAGTTAAAAACTCCTTTTTGCTTACAGCATGATATCGCGGGGCTGCTGCCGGTGCAGGGAACCGTTGGTGCGCCAGGTTACCGCCCCGAACAAGCTTTCCACCACCCGGGAGGCCTCCAGGCCAAAGGGCACGAACCAGATCCGGCGGCCCTCGCCCTGCTCATCTTCCATCCGCTCCAAAACCACCTGCAGGTATTCAGGCGGCAGCAAATGAGGCAAACGGCCGGCCCACTCGATAAAGGCCGCCCCTTCCCCGGGCAGGTATTCTTCAAAGCCCAGCTCATAAAAATCGTCTTCTTCGCTGAGGCGGTAGAAATCGAAGTGGTGAACGGGCAAACGTCCCCGGTAGATTTTAAGGAGAACGAAGGTGGGGCTGGCCACCTGCTCGCCTTCCACCCCCAGGCCTCTAGCCGCTCCGCGCACAAAAACGGTTTTTCCCGTGCCCAGATCGCCGTCTAAAGCAACGACCAGGGGGCGGTTGATGAACATGCCCAGCAGCTCCCCTATATGGACGGTTTCTTCGGCCTCGCGCGTGGTTAAAAAGGCTTTTGCCTGCTGCATAATACCCCCGCTTTAGATTGCTCAAGTTAATCGTTCATTGGCTCAATTATAGCTTTGCCGCAGGGCTTTTGCAAATAGCCTGCGCCCATAAAAAAACTGCCGGAATGATCCGGCAGATTAAGATATGCTGAAAAAACAGCTTAAATACTAAAGAAAGTTAGCTGACCTTCTCCTGCTTGCTCAACCTGGTAAAATATGACAGCATAGCGTAGGTAACCGTTACGGTGGCCAGGCCGATGGCGATCAAGCTGCTCAAAGGGAACCTGGCCCAGAATAAGAATATAGCCAGAGCGGCAAAACTAATATTGAACAGATAGATCAGGGCTACAGTTTTGCGCATAGAAAAGCCAAGATTAATCAAGATATGGTGGATATGGCTTTTATCGGCCTTAAGGATAGAGGTGCCGTTTTGAATGCGGCGGAATATGGCAAATACTGTATCCATAGCCGGATAGGCAAAAACAAAGACACTGCCCAGCACCAGGCATAGGTCAAAATTGCTGTTGATCGATAAAAGGTAGGTAGTGGCCAGCAGGTAGCCGATTAGCATGCTCCCGGTATCGCCCATGAAGATCCGGGCCGGGTTGAAATTGTAGAGCAGAAAGCCGAGGCAGGCCCCGCCGCCGGCCAGCTGCAGAAGGAGCATAGTTGTGCTGCCCCCCGTAATCAGGGTAATAAAAGCCATGGCCATAAAGAGGATCGCCGCCGTTCCGGCAGCCAGGCCATCCAAACCATCGATCAGGTTAAAAGCATTGATCATCAGCACAATCCAGCCGATGATGAAAAAAATGGTCATGAAAACGGGCACCCCGTAGCCACCCAGGGTTTCCCAAAACATATGAAAATAGCTGACATTAAATAAAACTGCGACCGAGGCAGCTGCAACCTGGCCACCCAGCTTGTAAAGAGGGGGCAGATTAAAAATGTCGTCACATAAACCAAAAAATACCAGCACCATGGCCCCGCTTATAATCGAGGTCAGCTTTGGCGAAAAATCAATAAAAATAAATACCGTTAATAACAAACCGAGAAATATTGCCAAACCACCAAGCAGTGGCTTTGATTCTAAGTGTGTTTTATGCAAACCGGGATGGTCTACAATCTCTTGTCTGCGGGCAAGCCTTAAGATAGGTGGCGTCAATATAGCGGTTGCGGATAAAGAAGCAATAAATATTAAGCCATATAATGGAATATATTGCCCCATGGTCAACCTCCTAACGCCTTGGTAAGGGCCGCATTACTGTTCTTTCCTTTAAAAACCATCGCTCAGGACGCTGTTATCACCCCCTTAAAATTTTAGATCACCCCTTCATATCTCAATCATAGCTGTATAACTTATTAACATTTCGACAGCATTTATTAATATCCTTCATAAATTTAAAATTTTTCTGCTTAAATAACAGCACTGCTTGTAAAGGGCTCCGTTAATGGCAAAGCGCACTACCAGCAGAGCCAGCAAAACCCCCGTACCGTTAATAAAAACATCGCTCAGTAAGGCCTGGCGGCCCGGCACAAAGTACTGATGGATCTCATCAAAAACCCCGTATATAAAGGCAAAAGCGAAACTGGACCGGGCCGCCCGCAGGTCCCAGCCTAAAAGGGTGCCGTTAAAAGCCCGGTACAAAAGCAAGCCCAGCAAACCGTAACCGCCCAGGTGCCCGATCCCGGCCGGCAGGGGAAATTTATCCAGGGTGGGACTGCCTGAGGGCTGGGAAGAAAAATAAAAGATCAGGCCCATCTGGATGGCCACCGGCAACCACAGGCTGATTAAAACCAGGGCCTTTTTATTCAGAAAATATTTCACCTGTAAACACATCCTCCTTGCTAATAAAGTCGCCACCGGCGGCGCCGGTCTCTAAGGCCGGAAGGTCACCTCCCGACCCACTGTCCAATTATAAAAACATGTCGGTATTTTCTGCTTCTTTGCCTTGCTTAAAGATATTCTCTCCTATATAATAGCATATAACAGAGTATTAACTAATCAGTGTTACTCTTAATATTTTTTAAGGAGGTTAACCATGAAAAAAGCATTAACCGGCATCACTATTTTTGTTTTAGCGCTGGCCCTGCTGGGCGGCCTGGCCTTTGCCCAGAGCACTTACGTGGAACCCCCGGAGCCCGAACCCGATGTCCCCGCCGACTGGGAAAAAATTGACATCTTAGATAAACATGAAATCTTCCTTTCCCTGGAAAACCCTGAAGAAATATTAACCGCTACTGTTCCGGAGGAATACGAACCGTACGAACTGAGCTGGTACTCCGAAGATACCGATGTGGCCACGGTCACCGCCATGAGCCAGGCCCGGGTAACCCGCCAGGGCGTGGGCGGAACCTGGGTCGTAGCCCGGGTTGATACCGATGATGGCACCTATTATGATGCCTGCGCCGTTAAGGTTTTGGATGAAGAAGAACCGGCGCCCACCCCGCCTACGGCAGGCGGCATGAACACCACCATCTACAGCCTGATCGGCCTGGCCCTCATGCTCGCGGCCCTGCCCGTCTACAAAAAACTGCAGCAGCAAAGATAGGCTAAAGGCGATCTTGACAGTTCCTGTTATTTAAAGTAATTTAATACTGGCAGGCATTCCGAGCTTGGATTGCCTGTCAGTTTTTAAAAAAGGGAGGAACGGTGCGTGGCCTTAAAACAAAAAAAACTGGCAGCGCTCGCCGCCCTGGGGGCAGTGATTATTCTCGGCGCCATCCTTTATATGTCTATTCCCGGTTTCGCCCCGGAAGAAGACCCGACCGATGAAGCTGAAGAGATTGAAGTTACAGAAAGCGAAACCGAGACCGAAACCGCAGAAGAAGAAGCCGCCCCCGAAAATGAAAGGCCTGAGGCCCCTTTAAACCGGGCCAATATCCTTTTGCTCGGCTTTGATGAGCGAGGCCTGGCCGATGCCATCGTCATCGTTTCCTACGACATCAAAACTTTTGAAACCGCCTTCATATCGCTTAAACGCGACACCTATGTCGATTTTCAAACCTGGTCTCCGGAAGGCAGCGGCCACAGCGCTATCGGCTGGGCCAGCTACGTCGGTATGGACTACGGCGCAGGTGATCACGAAAGCGGGGCCAAATACTTAGCCGAAACCATTGAAGAGCTGCTCGAGATCAGGATCACCTCCTACGCCGGCATCACTTTTGCAGGTTTTGTGGAATTGATCGATTCTTTGGGCGGCGTCAGTATCGATGTGGACCCTCTATTTGCCGAAAGAAGTTCCAACCCGCTGCCAACCGGCCGGCAGCGCTTAAGCGGCGAAGAGGCCCTGGTTTATGCCCGCCACCGCCAGAATCCCCGCATCCCCGAACCGGGCTCACAGAGTGAAGATGGAGACCGGGTGCGGCGCAACCAGAAGCTTTTACAGGCTGTCTTCGACCGGTTGCGCGACCTATCTTCAGAAGAACTGCTCGAGACCTACGATCACCTGGAAGAAAGGATTCACACCAATATGAACCAGTGGGATCTTATGACCCTGGCCAATATTTTTTACAACAAGGACCCGGAATTAATCGATAAAGTGGTCCTGCCCGGTCAGTATGAAACTGTCTATGAAGAAGATATCGACCAGGATATCGATTATTATTATCTTGATGAAGATAAATGCGCTGAACTGCTTCAGGAACTGGGTTTAAAATAGCTACCGGTCTAAAACTTATGCTTTAGCCAAAAAAGAAAGGTGAAATGATCGATGCGCAAAAAAAGAGGGTTTAAGCTCTTACTGGGCGTTATAGTCCTGCTCCTGGTGGCCGGGATCGGCCTCTATGTCTACTTCCATTATTTTACCCTCCACCCGGCCCTGGAAAGCCAGCTGCGCGATCAGTTTGGTGATGCTTTTTTTGACGACTTTAACGACCTGGACCAAAATGAACCCCAAACGACTGATCCCGATCTAATAGTCGAGCGCTACGAGCACCGGTTTGCAAGCTTAGAAGAAAGGGCCAACGAACGGCTGGAAGAGCTTTTTGAAAAAGCGATCGCCGATTACCGCCGCCAGAAAGAAGAAGGCACCCTGGAGCGGTTTGAGTTCGTCAATAAATATATCCAGGCCGGGAGGCTTTTGGAAAAACAGGTCGATAGCATTTTCTATACCCTGCTAGACCAGATGGAAACAGAACTCAAAAAAGAAGAACTGCCCACCGACGTCATTGAAAAGGCCAAAGAAAAATATGAAGAAGCTAAAAAAGAAAAAAATCGCGCCCTTTTTGAGCGCATGCGGGAGAAGCTTGATTAGGGCGGCATCTCCGGCCGCCCGCTCATGATAAAAATGGCTCTTTTACAGGATTCCCGGCAGGATTATCTTTCAGCAAAAACGAATAAGAATATAGATATAACACCCGAGATGAAACCGCACCGGCACTTCAACCACCACATCCGAAACGGGGTTTTGTAATGCTGATCAGGTTTTTAATCATTCTCCTGCTCTTTTGCTTTATAATCACCGGCTGCGGCCCAGACCAGGCCTACGAGGGAGAAACTAAAAATGATCTGCCCCATGGTTCAGGCACCCTTATCTACCAGGGCGGCGCCGTCTACGAAGGCGAATTCAAAAAGGGCAACCGCTGCGGTGAGGGTTGCTGGGAACACCCTGACGGCATCACTTACGAAGGGCAGTGGAAAGATGACTACTATCATGGCTACGGCACCCTTTGTGTGCCCGGCCATTTTACCTATGAAGGCCATTTTAAAGCAGGCTTGAAACACGGGTACGGCATGCAAACCTGGGCTGACGGCCACCGCTACGAAGGCGAATGGCAAGAGGGCCGCAGGCACGGCCAGGGGGTCATGGTTTACCCCGACGGGTCACGTTTTGAAGGACAGTGGGAAGAAGGTCGCAAAGTTGGCGAAGGCACCCTCTATGAGGCAAACGGCGAAATAACCAGCGGTGAGTGGGAAGAAGACCAGATCCAGCAGATCCCGGTAGAAACTATTGCTCTTAACCACAGCGAACTAAACCTGGTCACCGGAGAAGATCCGGTAGAGCTAACAGCAGAAATATCACCGGAAGATGCTGCCACACAAGAAATCAGCTGGTCCAGCAGCGATCCCGAGGTGGCCACCGTCGAAGACGGCCTGGTCACTCCAAAACAAAGCGGAGAAGCGACCATCACCGCCGTGGCTGAAGATATCAGTTCGGAATGCACAGTAACCGTCACCGCCCCTGCGCCGCCCCTGGAAGAGCTCAGCATCGAACAACCCTGGCTTAACATGCGCCTGAATGACGAACCGGAACGGCTGGTTCTCCAGGTTGAACCGCCTGGAGCGGATCTTGAGGGCCTGCAGTGGTCTTCTGAAAATCCTGAGATCGCCACCGTAGACCAGCAGGGTTTGGTGACGCCGCAGGGCATGGGCGAGACTCTAATAACTGTCCAGTCTCAAGACGGCGCCTTCATCGACACCTGCCGGGTTGCCATCCGCCGCCCGCTCAGTTTTGACACCAACTAAAAAGCAAAAGGGCCAGGTTATTGTTTAACCTGGCCCCTGGCCCATTTTTAATCCACTTTTATTTCCACTTTTATGCTTCAGCTATTTCCGGTTTATTTTCTTAACCCGGCTTTTTTTGGCGGTGCCTTCACCGAGGTCACTGCTGTAATAGTACTGGTAACCGTTGTAATAGGATTTGCTGTGGGGCATGTTGTTGATTACCATCCCGATCACATTGGCATGCACCTTGTAAAACTGCTCCAAAGCCCCCTGCGCTTCATCTTTGCGGACCACCCCGTAATCTAAAACCATCAGGGTTCCGTCTACTAACCGGGAAAGCAGGGCAGCGTCGGTAACGGCAATTACTGGCGGTGAATCATAGATCACGTATTCAAAACGCCTGGCAAACTCTTCATTCAGTATCTTCATCCGCCCTGAAGACAGCATCTCCGCCGGGTATGGCGGGATGGGACCGCTCGGCAGGATATAGAGGTTCTCTTCTTCCTCGCTTCTGCGGATCACTTCGTTCAAATTGAGACCTTCTTTAAAAATTAGGCTGGAAAGCCCCGGTTCGTTGACCAGGTTAAACAGTTTGTGGATAATCGGTCGGCGCAGATCGGCGTCGACAAGTAGCACCGAAGATTCCCGCCGGGCTAAAGTAATAGCCAGGTTAGAGGCCACCGTCGACTTGCCGCAGGCCGGGTTGCCCCCGGCGATAAGGATGTTTTTGACCGGCTTGTCAATGCTGCTGTATTCAATATTAGTGCGCAGGGTGCGGAAAGCCTCTGCCGCCGGCGCCCTGGGTTTACTGCGGGCAAATAACATCTCTCCTTCAACCCTGGGCACCACCCCGATCACCGGCACCTGCAGAAGCTGCTGGGCTTCGCCGGGGTCTTTGACGCTCTGGTCCAGGTACTCATGCAGAAAGGCCAGGCCGAAAGCGGCCATCAGGCCTACAACAAAAGCCACGGCCACATTTAAATCAACCCGCGGGCTGACCGCCCCCCCCGGGGTTACCGCCTCGTCGACCACGCTGACGTTTTCAATTTTCATAATATCGACGACCTGTTCCTTAAAAACCCGGGCCATCTCGTTGGCAATATCGCGGGCCAGCTCCGGGTCCGGATGGGTGACATCTACCGTTAAAAGTTCCGTATCCCTGACGGCCTGGACATCTACCATTTCCCTTAACTGGCCGGCGCTGTAGGGCAAACTGCGGTTGGCGATAGCCATTTCCAGCACCCGGCGGCTGTGCATTATTTCCCGGTAGGTGCCCACCAGCTCCCTGCTGAGCTGCACATCCCGGTAAATCAACTCTGAAGTGTCGGCCGGACGGGTGACTATAATAGTCGTCGATGCGGTATACTGAGGTGTTATTATATAGGCACTGACCAGCAGGCTGATGAGCGCTGCCGCCAGGGGTATGACTATGATAAACTTCCATCTTTTAGCAATCACCTGCCACAAAGCTCGCAGATCCAGTTCCTGTTCCAAATCCTCTTCCCCCTCATTATGTTATAATAATAAATCTAATAACCAATTCGCCATGACTGCCTAACATCCTGCTGCTGAAATATATTAATATTTTTATTTAGCTGCATCCCCGTTTTCCCCGGCAACAGGATTTATTAAGCTTTTTCAAATGTCATGATATTCAGTTATTTAAGCTTGCAAGAAATTGTTATATACGCTATAATACTAATTAACAAAATTCAAACTGTCAACTTAGATTATTTATTTTCTAGGAGGTTGACCATGAAAAATTATTTAGCTGGTGCCATAATTGTAATTATCTTAATTACTGCGCTGGCTGGTTTCAGCTTTGCTCAAACCAGCCCCACCTATGTGCCACCACCGGACCCGCCGGATCCAACTTTTCCGGACCCGCCGCCCCTGCCAACCCCGAGACCCGAACCGGATTTGCCGGATGAATGCATCCGCTTCAACATGCTGGACAAGCATGAAATTTTCCTGACTCCCGGAGGTCAGGAAACATTAACCGCCACTGTTCCGGAACGATTCGCGCCCTATCAAATAACCTGGTACTCGCAAGATACCAGCATAGCGACAGTAACGGCCATGAGCCAGGCGGTTGTGACAGCCCAAAATCTTGGCAACACCTGGGTTGTAGTCCGGGTGGAAACTGAAGATGGGGATATTTACTGCGACGCCGCGGCCGTTTATGTTCAGGAAGCAGAAGAATTAGTTCCTACCCCGCCCACAGGCGGTTTGCATAGCGCACACTATGCGCTGCTCGGACTGGTTCTTTTATTTGCGGTTCTGCCCCTGTCTAGAAAACTGGCCCGGGAAAAGTAGTCTTTTATGCCTCTTTAGAAGAATAATCATTTAAGTTCTGAAACTGACAGGCAGCCTTGATCGGACGGCCTGTCAGTTTTGAAATAAAGGGGGCCAGATCCGGCTTGATCACGAGAAAAACTATTCTGTTTGCTGTAATCGGCATAGTGCTTATTTCCGGACTTACGTTATGGCTGATTAACTTTGATGACGCTTTAGAGGAACCACCGGCAGAAGAAACGCCCCCGGCCGAAGTCATTGAGGATGAAGAGTCCGCTGAGGAAGAGGTTGTCGAGGAGGAAGAACCTCCAGAAGAAGTAGAAGAAGAGGTTATTATTGATCCGCCCGGACCGGAAACCCAAGAAAATATCCTGCTGCTCGGCCTCGACGAGCGGGGCCTGAGCGATGCCATTGTAATCGTATCCTATGACACCAGAACTTATGAGGCGGCTTTTATATCCGTCAAGCGCGACACTTACGTCGATTTTCAAACCTGGTCGCCCAAAGGAAGGGGCCACAGCGCTATCGGCTGGGCCAGTTACGTAGGCATGGGTTACGGTGGCAGTGATTACCTTGGCGGGGCCCGGTTCACGGCTGAAACAATCGAAAAATTGCTGGGGATCGAAATTAACTCTTACGCCGCCGTAACTTTTGACGGCTTTATCAAACTCATTGATGCCCTGGGCGGGGTTAGTGTCGATGTAAACCCCTTGTTTGCCGAAAGAACAAGAAATCCGCTTCCACCGGGCCTCCAGCACCTAGACGGTAAAGATGCTTTAAGTTATGCCCGGCACCGTCAAAAGCCCCGCATCCCTGAACCGGGCTCGCAAAGCGAAGACGGCGACCGGATACGGCGCAACCAGGGCCTGTTGAAAGCTGTTTTTGAACAGTGCCGCCAGCTTTCTTCTGAGGAACTGCTTGCCGTTTACGATCAGCTGGAAAATAATATCCACAGCAATATGGACCGCTGGGATCTCTTGACTTTGATTAATATCTTTTATGACGAAAACCCGGAACTGATTGATCAGGTGGTCCTGCCCGGCTACCTGGAAACTGTTTACGAAAAAGAAATAGATCAGGAGCTCATTTACTACTTTCTCAACCAGGAAGAAAGCAACGAGCTGCTGCAAAGCCTGGGCCTGAAATGACACAGCTCTGAATTATTACTGATCAATCCCTGTTAAACAGGTCCCTGGTATAAACTTTATCTGCTACATCTTTTATATCATCAGACAGCCTGTTAGCGACGATCACATCAGACATCTTTTTAAAATCATTTAAATCCCTAATCACCTTGGAATTATAAAACTCATCCTCTTCTAAAGCCGGCTCATATACCACAACTTCTATACCTTTAGCCTTAATACGTTTCATTACCCCTTGAATAGCTGACTGTCTAAAATTATCAGATCCGCTCTTCATAGTCAGGCGGTAGACCCCCACTATCCTGGGATTTCTTTTGATAACCATATCGGCAACATGGTCTTTCCTGGTCCGGTTAGCATCCACAATGGCCCCGATAATATTATTCGGCACATCGGAGTAATTGGCCAAAAGCTGCTTGGTATCTTTCGGCAGGCAGTAACCGCCATAGCCAAAAGAAGGGTTGTTGTAATGACTGCCGACCCTAGGATCAAGACACACCCCTTCTATAATCTGCTGGGTATTTAAACCCCGCACTTCGGCGTACGTATCGAGTTCATTTACAAAAGCTACCCGCATCGCCAGGTAACAGTTGGCAAATAGCTTGATCGCCTCTGCTTCCGTAGAGCTGGTAAATAAGACCGGCACATCTTCTTTTAAAGCGCCCTGATTTAAGAGCTCTGCGAAAACCTCCGCTCTCTTTGATTTTTCACCAACCACTATCCGTGAAGGATAAAGATTATCATATAAAGCCTTGCCTTCTCTTAAAAACTCCGGTGAAAAAATAATATTGTTACTATTAAATTGCCGGCATATGTTTTCTGTGTAACCGACTGGCACCGTCGATTTAATGACAATAACCGCATTCGGGTTATAGTTAAGCGATTCTTGAATCACCTCTTCAACCGTGCTTGTATCAAAAAAGTTCTTGACCGGATCATAATCTGTCGGGGTGGCTACCACCACATAATCGGCATCTTTATAAAAACTTTCCCGGTCAACTGTAGCTGTTAGCTTTAGCTTATTCGTTTTTAAAAACTTCTCAATTTCCGCATCCTGGATCGGCGACTGCCGGGCATTAATCATTTCCACTTTCCTGGGAGTTGTAGATAAAGCTACCACCTCGTTATGTTGCGCTAAAAGCACTGCCATCGATAAACCCACATAACCTACTCCAGCAACTGCTATCTTCACTAAACCATTCCCCCTTTTTAAACTTTATAATAATCCTTATACCAATCGACAAATTTACCCAGGCCCTCTTCTATGCCGGTATCAGGCTTAAAACCTATATCCCGCTCTAAATCTGATACATCGGCATAGGTTCGCAAAACATCACCAGGCTGCATATCCATATATTTTTTTTCAGCTTTCTTGCCTATCTTTTCTTCAAGGACTGAAATAAATTTCATTAACTGAACCGGCTGGTTGTTTCCCAGGTTATAGATCTTGTAAGGGGCAAAGCTCATACTGATATCGTCTTTTCTTTCATCCCACCCTTTACTGGCCTTTGGAACTAAAGTGATCAATTTATCGATACCTTCAACGATATCATCTATGTAAGTGAAATCTCTTTCCATCTTGCCATGGTTAAAAACTTTAATGGGCTTACCGGCAATAATATCTTTGGTAAATGAAAAATAGGCCATATCCGGCCTGCCCCAGGGCCCGTAGACGGTAAAGAATCTTAAGCCTGTTGTGGGAATATCATATAAATGACTGTAGGTGTGGGCCATTAACTCATTGGACTTCTTGGTTGCAGCATACAGGCTTACCGGATGATCCACATTATGATTTGTAGAAAATGGCGCTGCTTTATTGCCGCCGTAAACAGAGCTTGAAGAAGCGAAGATTAAATGCTTCAAAGGATAATTTCTGCAGGCCTCCAGGATATTCATAAAGCCCACCAGGTTGGAATCCACATAAGCGTAGGGGTTTTCCATAGAATATCTAACCCCGGCCTGGGCCGCCAGGTTAATCACGTAGCCAGGCTTGTAAGTGGAAAACAGGTCATCTACCCGGGGCTTGTCCTTAAGATCTGTTTTAGCAAATATGAAGTTATTGGATTTATTTAAGATTGCGAGGCGATCTTCTTTAAGCTTTGGTTCGTAGTAAGTATTTATATTATCCACACCTATTATCTCGCAGCCTTTATCCAGTAAATAAGATGATAAGTAAAACCCTATGAATCCGGCAGCACCGGTAATTAGTATTTTATCCTTCATTATTTAGCACCCCTGTTACTGTATGAATTTTAATTGATCAATACTGGCCATTTATAGATTCAATTTGCCATAAAAAAAGCTGAACTAAGGCCTGCCGCAACCTCATCCGGGCTTAGCATCTTCCCATAATATGTTCGCTAAATTCAGAGCTGATAATGCTATGCTGTTCCAGCAGCTTGATGATGTGGTTGTATTTCTTCAGTATCCTTTTCCTCTCCTGGGCTGATTATAGCAAAAGCCGATATTATATACAATTACATGGCAATATCGCGTAGTAAAGGCCAGAATCAGGTGGGGCAATAAGTATTAGCGCCTATAGCTTCAGCCGCCTGCAAAAGGTTTTTATCACCAGCCACAAAAGACTATTTAGGTCAGTTCCACATCCTGGATGAAATTAAGATTTTTTAGCTTATAACAGCAATAATGCTTGTGAATAATTTTTTTTCGGTTATACTCTGTAAGAGGTGTTATCATGAAAAATCGTGATTTGTATCTTGCGCAGCTCCTCCAATACAAGGATAAGCCATTAATAAAAGTTGTTACCGGAATCAGGCGCTGCGGAAAATCAACTTTGCTTTCCCTGTTCTCGAACCATTTAATTGAAACTGGAGTATCAAAAGAAAACATCATCCGGATGAACTTTGAGTCTTTTGAGTTTGACCACATTACAGATTACAGGCAAATGCATAGCTACATCAAAGAGCGGTTAATGGATGACAAACGAAAACACTACCTGCTCTTAGATGAAGTCCAAATGATTTCATCCTGGGAAAAGGCAGTAAACTCTTTTCTGGTAGATGCGAATATAGACATCTACATAACCGGCTCAAACGCCTACCTATTATCCTCAGAGCTTTCCACCTTGCTTTCTGGCCGATATGTAGAAATAAAGATGCTGCCGTTGTCTTTTAAAGAGTATCTGGACTTCACTGGTTCGAATGATCAAGGCACGCTTCAGGAGCAATTCCACCAATATCTGAAGTTTGGCAGTCTTCCTACAGTAGTTGAACTCCTGGAAAACACAAATGCCATTGGTCCTTTCCTGGAGGGAATCTATAACACAGTTTTGATGAAGGATGTTATCGAGCGGAACAACATCCGTGATTCTGCTTTATTAGAAAATATCCTTAAATTTATTGCTGCAAATGTAGGAAACATTGTATCAACAAAGAAGATCAGCGACTATCTTACTAGCAACGGGAGAAAAACCACTGGAGAAACAATAGACAACTACCTTAAAATGCTAGAGAATGCCTACATTGTTTATAGAGCAAATAGATACGATCTTAAAGGTAAAATGTTCTTAAAAACTCTCGAGAAATATTACATGGTTGATATGGGAATACGTAATCAGCTTACCGGATTAAGAGATACTGATTATGGCCACATGCTGGAAAACATCGTTTATCTTGAATTGATCAGACGCGGCTATGAAGTTACAATCGGCAAAATCGGATCTTTGGCAGTCGACTTTGTAGGAACAAAGTCCAGCGAAAAAATCTACTACCAGGTTTCTGCAACCATTATCGATGAACAAATACGCGAAAGAGAACTACGCCCCCTTCAAAAGATCAAAGACAATTATCCAAAAGTTATTTTAACAATGGATCAACCAGTATTTGATGACTATTCTGGCATCAGAATAAAAAATATTTTAGACTTTCTACTGGAGTAGCTTTAAGCCCCTTTATAAAAGCACAAATATATTCATACTGCTAGCGTCACAAAGTTCCATGGCAAATCGGACAACTCTGAACGCATCAGATGGATTAATCCATTCCTTCAGGGCACAATTCGGTACTGTATCGCCCATTTATAGCGATAGCCTATCATACACTTATATTTTAACCAATCCTAACATTTGTCCAGTTTAGTCAAAAATAGCCTCTCTGCCGCCCAGATACGGTTCTCCCTGATTGCCCCGGCAGGTAGGTTTTAACCCGGTCCTTGTCGAATTTAAAAATGCCGGGGGAAAACCACCGGCCACTTAAGTGAGGTTATATAGATGCGGGCTTCTATAA
>PWFM01000047.1 GCA_003553895.1 Syntrophomonadaceae bacterium
AAATTGCCCGCCGGGCGCAGGAGGCCGGGATCAAAGCGGTCGCCGTTCACGGTCGCACGGTCGATCAGGGTTACAGTGGATATGCCGATTGGCATATTATTAAGCAGGTTAAGGAGGCTGTTTCCATCCCGGTGATCGGTAACGGGGATATTGCTTCGCCCGAGAAGGCGGTAGAAATGTTTTCCTATAGCGGTTGCGACGGCATTATGATTGGCCGGGCAGCCGGCGGCAATCCGTGGATTTTCTCCTCCACCCTGGCCCTTTTGCAAAGCGGTAAACCAACCGCCCCGCCGTCCCCTGATCAGGTCGTTGATATGGCTTTAAGGCACCTGGCCCTGCTCTGCCAGTTTAAGGGGGAAGCGGTGGCTGTAAAGGAGATGCGCCAGCATGCGGCCTACTATATAAAAGGCTTTCCGGGCGCGGCCTTCGCCCGCCGGCAGTTGAACCGGGCGGCAAGCTATAAAGAGATGGAAGCGGTCCTCCGGGAATACTGCCGGTTGCTGGAAAGTTGATCGCTTAATGTTACCCCCGCCCTGCTGATAATTTCATTGCTCCTGCGCCTCATTAGTGCTAAAATTGTAGCGATCACAATCTTGTGCACAGGGACGGGGAAGGCGAAATGCAGTCAGAGCGGATATTTCGGGTTGGCGAAAAAACGATCAGCATGGACAGGGCGGCTCGGCTTGTAGAAAAAGTCCTGGAAATGCGCGAAAAGGGCGTTTCCCAGCAGGAGACGGCCAGGCGGCTGCACCTCGATCGCAGCTTTGTTTCCCGCCTGGAAGCCATCGGTGAGATCCGCAAGGGCAACCGGGTGGCCGTGATCGGTTTTCCCCTCGAAAATAGCGGGGCTTTGTCCGATCTTTGCCGTTCCTACGGGCTTGATTTTTATCTCCTGCTGAACAACCGGGACCGGTGGGAAATGGTCCGCGACCAGCAGGCTCTTGACTTTTTCAACCGTATGTTCGAGCTAATAGCCCGGCTGCGCGAATTTGATACCCTGATCATGATCTCGTCTGAACGCTGGTACCATTTGGCTGAAGCCCTGCTCGATATACAGATCATCTACATCAACCTCGGTCCGACCCCGATCCGGGAGGACCGGTTCCTGGATCCACAGCAATTGAAAAAAACCCTGGATCTGGTTACAGAAAAGCAGCGAAGGGAGAATAAACATCTTGAAACGCATAGTGGGAATTAGTCTGGGCTCATCATCGAGGGACCATGTCGTAACCGTAGAGCTTAAAGGAGAGCAGTATAAGATTGAGCGGATCGGCACCGACGGCGACATGGATAAAATGGTGGATATAATCAGGGAGCTTGACGGCGTGGTGGATGCTTTCGGCCTGGGCGGCATGGATCTCTATATTTACGCCGTTGATCGCCGCTATGAGTTCAGGGATGCCAGGCGGATATCGCGGGCTGCAGAAAAAACGCCCATTGTCGACGGTTCCGGCCTTAAAAATACCCTGGAACGCCGCTCCATAGAGCAGTTGATGGAAGACACGGATCTTTTTCAAGAACCGAAAAAGGTGCTCCTGATGTCGGCCATGGACCGTCTCGGCATGGCCCAGGCTTTTGAGAAAGCCGGTTGCAAAATGACTTACGGCGACCTGTTGTATGTCCTCAATGTGCCCGTTCCCCTGCACTCATTGACATCATTAGCCGCCATCGCCCGGGTTTTTGCCCCCCTGGTGGGACAGCTGCCTTTTACCATGATTTACCCTACCGGGAACAAGCAGACTATAAACAAGCCCCGCTATGTCCGTTACTTCCTGGAAAATGACATCATAGCCGGTGACTTTCATTTTATCCATCGCTACATGCCAGCCGAACTGCCCGGTAAAATTATTGTCACCAATACCGTTACCGCCGCAGATGTAGATTTTTTAAAGGAGCGCCAGGTAAAAACTTTGATTACCACTACACCGGAAATGCAGGGCCGTTCTTTCGGCACCAATGTTATGGAAGCGCTGCTTGTTTGCATGGCCGGCGGCAAAGAGGAATTGAGTGAGGCCCAGTATCACCAGTTACTTGAAGAAATGGACTTAAAACCGAGAATTGTCCATCTTCGCTAAGCCGGTAATCTGCATGCGCCGGGAGCATTCCTGAGCCGGTATATTTGCTTGACATCCGGGTAATGACGCCTTATAATATAGCAAATATTTAAGATTGACCTGAAAAAGTGTCGAGGCAGCCTTGACACTATCTTTATCTTTAAGGCTTCGTTGGACTATGAAGCCGTTATTTATGCAGACAGTTCAGATCGACCCGCTAAAGCAGGACGAGTTTTGAGAGCCGATAAGAAATACCATTATACGCAAGGGGGAACCAGGAATGGCTAATACGAAAAAGACTGAACATATTAATGCCGAAGAATTAGAAAATGAACAAACGGCAGTGGAAGGAACGGAATATAACGAAGAATTACTTTTAACCAGGGATGGGATGGATAAACTGGAACAGGAGCTGCATAACCTGAAAACGGTTAAACGCAAAGAAATAGCTGACCGGATCAAAGAAGCTATATCCTTCGGCGATATTACC
The DNA here is from genome assembly GCA_003553895.1 of Syntrophomonadaceae bacterium. GTDB lineage: Bacteria > Bacillota > Dethiobacteria > DTU022 > DTU022 > B1SED10-74M. Next base: position 2,545 of record PWFM01000047.1, read on the forward strand.
GACAATGCCGAGTATGAAGATGCGAAGAACGAACAGGCCTTTGTCGAGGGAAGGATCATTACCCTGGAAAAGATGCTGCGCCGGGCCAGGCTCCTGGAGAAGAGCGATGAAGATGATCACCATGTTGTCATTGGCTCGACGGTAAAGCTCAAGGATCTGGATATGGATCAGGAAGAGCAGTATACCATCGTCAGCACTGCCGAAGCGGATCCGGCCGCAAAGAAAATCTCCAACGAATCTCCGGTAGGTAAAGCCCTGATTGGTCGCACTATCGGGGACCAGGTCGAAATTAAGGTGCCCGCCGGCACTCTGAAGTATAAAATTGAAGCGGTAGACTGATCTGAATAAGATCCAGGAAAATCAGCAGCACAGCGGGAGGTTAAACCATGGAACAAGAACAACCATTACATGAACTGATGCAGGTCAGGCGCAGCAAGATGGAAGAACTGAGACAAAGAGGAATCGAACCTTTCGGCCCTAAATATGAAGCCTCCCACTATTCGACAGAGATCATTGACAACTTTGCGTCCCTGGAAGGGCAGCAGGTGACTGTGGCCGGGCGCTTGATGAGTATTCGCTCCCACGGCAAGGCTACTTTTGCCCACCTCCAGGACTACCGGGGCCAGGTACAGATATACCTGAGTCTTGATCAGCTTGGCGAAGAACAGTATAAGAATTTTGAGCTGGTAGATATCGGCGATTTTATCGGTGTGGCCGGGGAAGTGTTTAAGACCAGGCGGGGCGAAGTTACAATCAAGTGCTTCGAATATACTTACCTGGCCAAGGCCTTGCGACCTCTGCCCGAGAAATGGCACGGCCTTAAAGATGTCGAGCTGCGCTACCGCCAGCGTTATGTAGATCTGATTGTTAACCGGGAAGTTAAACAAACTTTTATTAACCGCAGCCGGATTATTCAGGCCATGCGAGAAATACTTCACCGGTGGGACTTCCTGGAAATGGAGACCCCGATCCTGCAGAACATAGCCGGCGGAGCCCTGGCCCGTCCTTTTGTGACCCACCACAACACCCTGGATATGAAGCTTTACATGCGGATCGCCACTGAACTGCACTTAAAGCGGCTCCTGGTAGGGGGCCTGGACAGGGTCTTTGAAATCGGGCGCATATTTAGAAACGAAGGTATTTCGACCATTCACAACCCCGAGTTTACCTCCCTGGAGATATACCAGAGCTATGCCGACTATGAAAACATGATGGAACTGACGGAAAACCTGATCTATGAAATAGCCCTGGCTGTTTTCGGCAGCGGCCAGATCATGTTCCAGGGAAAAGAGCTGGACCTGACCCCGCCCTGGCCCAGGGAAAGTATGGTTGAAGTGGTCCGTAAATATTCCGGGGTTGATTTCTCGAAACTTAAAAATGATCAAGAAGCTTTTGAAGCCGGCAAAGAAGCAGGACTGGAAATGGATAAAGGGCTTTCCTGGGGAGAAATACTGTATATGTTCTTTGAAGAATTCTGCGAAGAGCAGCTGTTAATGCCGGTATTTGTGACCGGCTTTCCCATCGAAGTTTCACCGCTGGCCAAGAAAGAGGAAGACGATCCCCGCTTGACCCTGCGCTTTGAAGGTTTTATCGCCGGCTGGGAAATCGCCAACGCTTTTACAGAGCTGAACGATCCGGTCGATCAGCGCGAACGCTTTGAACAGCAACTGGCCAGGCGCGAAGCCGGTGATGATGAAGCCCATGTTATGGATGAGGATTTTATCAACGCCCTTGAGTATGGCATGCCGCCGGCCGGAGGACTTGGTATCGGTATCGACCGGCTGGTTATGCTGCTCACCGATAATATATCGATCCGGGATGTCATTTTATTCCCCACCCTCAGGCCGAGAGCTGAGACAGAACAACCGCGCTAAGCGGCAGGTAAAGCGAGTATAGTATTGCGGTTGGCCTTCCGGCGGTTATCATCCCGGGGCCGATTTTAAGCTCAGAACAGGATCAGGCTAAACGAAGCCGTTATCGAGTAAAAAGCGAAAGTTTATCCCCCTAGTGTTAAAAATACCCGGGTCTGTTTTGAAGCGGGTAAGGGTCTTTTCAAAAATCCCCAAAAAAAACCTAAAAAAAGCTTAAAAAAGGTTTGACAAGATGGGGGGGCCATGCTAATATAAAAAGGTCGTGCTTGGGAGTTAGATTCCAGGCGGCAGCGTT
>PWFM01000002.1 GCA_003553895.1 Syntrophomonadaceae bacterium
CCCGGCCTGGAGAAACTGGCCCGGGCCATAAAAGATAACGGCGCGGCGGCCGCGGCCCAGCTTTACCACGCCGGGCGTTACACGCACAGCATGATGATCGGCAAGCAGCCGATTGCCCCGTCCGCTGTCCCTTCCCGGCTGACCAAAGAAACCCCGAAGGAAATGACCCGGGAGGATATAGAAACGGTCCAGGAAGAATATGCCCGGGCCGCCCGCAGGGCCAGGGATGCAGGTTTTGACGCCGTAGAAATCCTGGCCAGCGCCGGTTACCTGGTCTGCCAGTTCCTTTCACCGGTTACAAACCAGCGTACGGACCAGTACGGCGGATCCTGGGAAAACCGGAAGCGTTTCGGCCTGGAGGTAATAGAACGGGTCAGAAAAGCGGTAGGCGATGACTATACCATCAATGTCAGGATCTCCGGGCATGACTACGTCCCGGACAGCAACACCAACCGCGAGGCGGCCCTTTTTGCCCGGGACCTGGAACAGGCCGGTGTGGATTGCCTTAATGTTACCGGGGGCTGGCATGAATCAAGGGTGCCCCAGATCACCGGTGAACTGCCAAGAGGCGGTTTTGCCTACCTGGCCCGGGGGATCAAGGAGGCGGTCAACATCCCGGTTATGGCCAGCAACCGGATTAACGATCCGCTGGTGGCCGAAGAGATCCTCACAGAGGGCCTGGCCGACCTGGTCAATATGGGCCGGCCGCTGATTGCCGACCCGGACCTGCCCAACAAGGCAGCGGCCGGTAAATTCAATTTGATCCGGCGCTGCATCGCCTGCAACCAGGGCTGCTTTGACATGGTCTTTTCCCTGCAGGACGTGGAGTGCACGGTCAATCCCCTGGCGGGCAGGGAATATGATACAGAAATCAAACCGGCTGAAGAACGGCGCAAAGTCCTGATCATTGGCGGAGGACCGGCCGGCATGGAAACAGCCCGCCTGGCCGCCCTGCGGGGACACACGGTTTCCCTGTGGGAAAAGAACAGCCGCCTGGGCGGCCATCTGCACTATGCCGCCATGCCCCCGGGCAAGAGCGATTTCATCACCTTCCTCGATTATTACGAAAATATCTTGCCCGGTTACGGGGTGGAAGTGGTACTTAACCGGGAGGCCACAGCCGATGAAATCATAGCAGAAAAGGCCGACGTAGTGGTAGTGGCCACCGGCGCCGGACCGGCGGCAGCGCCTTTTTCGATCGCAGAAAAAGCTCCCCTGGTCTCGGCCCTGCAGATCCTGGACGGCTCGGTTGTGCCCGGGAAACGGGTGGTTGTTATCGGGGGCGGTTCGGTAGGCTGCGAAACAGCAGTTAAAGCGGCCGAGAAAGGGACGATCTCGGCGGAAAACTTAAAGTTCCTGATGGAAAACGACGCTGAAACCCCCGAAAGGCTTAAAGAACTGCTTAACCGGGGCACCCGCGAGGTCACCCTGGTCGAACTGGAAAAAGGGATTGGCCGGGACATCGGGGTCAGCACCCGCTGGGTGACGATCAAGTGCATCCGCCGCCTGGGTATCAGGGTCATGGACCAGTACGCGGTCAAAGAAGTAAACGAAGCAGGGGTGCTGGTGGAAAAAGAGGGCGAAGAAACCCTGCTGCCGGCCGATACGGTAGCCCTGGCCATCGGGGCGGCGCCCTATAACCCCCTGGCAGAAAAACTGGAGGGCCGGGTGCCGGAACTGCACTCGATCGGAGATGCCCGCAAGCCGCGCAAGATCACCGAAGCGGTCAAAGAAGGCTTTGACCTGGGCTGCAAATTATAGGGCTGGCCCGGGTGAACAGGCCGGCTGCCTTGGGAAAACCGGAGTAAATAAATAATAAAAAAAGATGGCCCGCGGCCCTCGAAAAGGGGCTTGAGGCCATCTTTTATGATCCGGTTGCGAACAAAAGTTCCGGTTACCGGCCCCGGATAAACTCTTCAGTAAGCCGGTAGGCTTCGTAATCGGGGTGCTGGCGGGGTGGGTGCTTGGAAAAATAGGCCGAAGGGCCTTCGAGCACTCCTCCCTGGTTCCTGTCCAGGGCCAGCCTGCAGCAGCGGATGGCATCGATAGCGATGCCGGCCGAGTTGGGCGAGTCTTCAACGCTCAGGCGCATTTCCAGGTTAATGGGGATATTGCCAAAAACCTGGCCTTCCATGCGCAGGAAGCAGACCTTGTTATCCTTCTGCCAGGAAACATAATCGCTGGGGCCGATGTGGATGTCGCGGTCGGGCAGCCTTTTTGCCGCAGCCGACTGGACCGCTTCGGTCTTGGAGATGCGCTTGGTGGCCAGGCGACCCTGGTTGGTCATATTAAGGAAATCGGTGTTGCCGCCGGTATTGAGCTGGTAGGAGCGCTCCAGCTTGACCCCGCGCTTTTTAAAGAGATCAGCCAGGGCGCGGTGCAGGATCGTGGCGCCCATCTGAGATTTAATATCATCCCCGATAATTGGCACATTCCGGGCGGCAAAGCGCTCCGCCCACTGCGGATCGCTGGCAATGAAGACGGGGATGTTGTTGATAAAGGCCACTCCCGCTTCCAGGGCGCACCCGGCGTAAAAGCGGGACGCTTCTTCCGAGCCGGCCGGCAGGTAATTAAGCAAAACCTCGGCGCCTGAATGGCGCAGGATGCTTACTACTTCTTGTTGGTCCGGTTGCGGTGAATCGCTTTTCACAAAGGTATACTGGTCTTCATAATCGAGCATATGATCGGAAAAGCCGTCCAAAACCCGGCCCATGTGAACGGTAGCGCCATTTGGAGGCAAATCGGGATAAAAGGCCTCCGCACAGTTGGGAGGGGCGAAAATTGCCCGGTGGATATCCTGGCCCACCTTTCTTTTATCTATATCAAAAGCGGCGCACACTTCAATATCATAAGGCCGGTAGCCGCCAATACTCCAGTGCAGGAGGCCAACTGCATCGTCTTCGTTCCAATCCCGGTAATAGTGGATTCCCTGGATTAAGGCGCTGGCGCAATTGCCGACACCAACAATGGCTACTTTAATCTTGGACATTTGCTGGATCCCTCTTCCTGTTATGATTATGGATGGTTATGAATTATTCCCAGAAATCATTATAACCGATTATGCTAATAAAGGGAAATGGCCAATTAGCAGTGGCCCGGCGGTAAGTCCGGGGGACCCGCTTTTTCTTAACGCATGGCCAATCTTTTTGGCCCGGCTGTTATAATATAAATGGAGATATGTAAGGTTCAACTGAGAAGATAAACCCAGATAAGAGGAGAGATGCCATAATGACCAGCAGGATCCAGGAAATAGCCAGGGACGAAGAAAAGGAAATATTGCGCCTGGAAACGAAACCTTTCGGTACCAATGCCTACATGATCATCTGCCGGGAAACGGCAGAGGCCGTATTGATCGATGCTCCGGGCAGCGCGGAAATAATCAAGGAGCGCCTTGAAGAAAACCGGGTCCGGTTTATCCTTATGACCCACGGGCATATGGATCACAGCGTCGACCTGGAAGAGCTGCAGCGGGATTTGGGAGCGACTCTGGCCGTCCACGAGGACGATGCGGAGCAGCTGCCGGTTAAAGCCGATCGCTTCCTGGCCGGGGGCGAAATCATTAACTGCGGCAGCCTGGAACTGGAAACTATTCACGCCCCGGGTCACACCCCCGGCAGCCTCTGTTTCCGGATCGAAAGCTACCTGATTTCCGGGGACACCGTCTTCCCCGGCGGGCCGGGAAAAACACCCTCACCGGAAGCTTTCAAGCAGATACTGGCCTCCATAGAGAACAAGATCATGACCCTGCCTGATGAGACGGTAATCCTGCCCGGGCACGGCGAAAAAACCGATCTTAAAACCGAACGGGAACTTTTTAACACCTTTAAGCGCAGCAGAAATAACCTTGAACTGAGCGGTGACGTCACCTGGCTCGGCAGCTAACAGGGCCAGGCAGATGAAATTTTAAGCTGTTTTGCCCGGGCTCTTTACCACAGGAATTCGGCCCGGTGGAAGGCCTCGGCCAGGGTAAAATCCTGATCCCGGGCGGCATCTTCAGCGCGCTTGCGCAGCCACTGCTCGATGGAGGGGAAATGATGGCCCCCGACCTGGCTTTCATGGCAGCGCAGGGCGGCCAGCTTGGTCTCAAAGGTTGCGGTGATGTCGGAATAATAGTTGGGGTCTTCGCTGGCCCAGGTCAGGATTTCTTTGACCTTGTGGGGCGCCAGCCCCTGTTCCAGCAAGTCGGGGTAGGCCAGGTGATCGCGGGCATAAGGAAAGGCGGCGTCAAGAACCGCCTGGCCGGCAATGCGGTGATCGCGGTGCCAGATATAGCGGCGGTAGGGATCGGCGGTAACCAGGGTGTCCGGGCGGAAACGGCGGATGCAGCGCACCAGGTCTTTGCGAAAATCAGAGGTGTCTTCCAGCCCCTGATCAGGGTAGCCGAGGAAGATTACTTCTTTCACCCCGAGCAAACCGGCTGCCTTGCGTTGTTCTTGCTGCCGGGTTATTTTTAAGTCTTCGGGGCTGACAGCGGGATCGCTGGTCCCCTTTTCCCCATCGGTGCAGATGACGTAAACCACAACTTTGCCTTCGCTGACCCAGCGGGCCACTGAGCCTGCGGTCCCGAATTCTGAGTCGTCGGGATGAGGGCTGATCACCATTACATCTGCTTTTAAATCTGCTGTTTTATTGTCCTGTTCCATCTGCATAACCGCCTTTGA
>PWFM01000131.1 GCA_003553895.1 Syntrophomonadaceae bacterium
CCGCAGACCCCTTTCGATGATTTTTTGGTGATCCGGCAGGGTCCCTGCAGGCAAATCCGGCAGCAAACGCCGGTCCGCCCGAAATTACACTGGGGCTGCATTTTGACGTAGCGCTCGTAAGCCGTTTCTACCTGGCCATTGGCGGTATTCTTGTCGATTACAGCCAGCGCAGCCGGATCGATTGTCCTTCTGTTGTCTACTTTTTTCTTTCCTTCGGACATTATCAGGTTTAACCTCCTTGTAGGTTTCTAAGATAAGAATGATGTTTCTGGTAAAGCTAGCCTGTCCCCTTGATCAATATTTATTTCACATTAATAAGCAACGAAACACAATAACGGGAATCATCACCTCCTGCAAATACTTTCATAAATTTTTTCCAAGCCGGGTAAAAGGTCGTCCTGGCCGGAGACCAGCGCTTCACCGCGGCGGGCTCTTTCCAGAACCTGTTCTGAAAAGGCGATCATGCCGGCAAATCTTTCCGGGGGCAGTGAAGATTCGAGGTAAGCGCGATCTTCTTCACTGCGAATCTTATTGCCGACAAACAGGACCTGTTCAATATCCAGGTCTTTAGATAACCGGTCAACGTTCAGGGCGGTACTCAGGCCGGCCCTGGTCGGTTCCACCACTACCAGCATCATCTTAATGCCGCGGGCGGTGCCGCGGGTAAGATGCTCGATGCCGGCGCTCATATCCAGAACGACCGCTTCATCGCGGTCAAGAAGCATGGTGGTAAGGACGGCATTCAAAAACGAGTTTTCCTTGCAGTAGCAGGCAGAGCCGCCCTGCTTGATTGCGCCCATTTTAAGGAAACGCAGGGTTCCTTCATGCAGGGTGTAGTTCTCTAGGACATCATCAACATTGGGGTTTAAGTCGACGAAGGTCCCGCCGCCGAAGTTTTTCTCCTCAATTATGTCCTCCAGTTCTATCAGGGGACGCAGATTTGCGACCTGATCCGGATCAAGGCCCAGGACCAGGCCCAGGTTGGCGTCCGGATCGGCATCTACTGCAAAAACCGGCGTTTGTTGAAGCGTAAAACAGCGCACTAACTGGGCGGAAACAGTTGATTTTCCAGCTCCGCCCTTGCCGGATACAGCAATTTTCAAATATGACACTCCTTAAGAGGGCAAAAAAATATACCCTTGTGCTTTTCTTGCTTGTTATTCGACAATACCGGGCAAAAATCCTTTAGCAAACTTAAAGTTGCTACTTTCATAATATTTACTCAAAGGGGAGCGCTTTACAGCGCTCCCCTTTGCTAACTATTTTTTCTGAAAGGAGAGGTTTTCCTCATCCTCCGCGGAGACCTCGACCGTATCACCCGGGGCAATCTTGCCCTGGAGAAGTTCTTCGGATATGCCGTCTTCGAGGCGGCGCTGGATTACCCGGCGCAGCGGCCTCGCTCCGAAGCTGGGGTCGAAGCCTTCCTTGAGCAGCATGCCCTTGACTTCGTCGGACACTTCCACCTGGAGGCTGTATTCTTCGATCCTCCGGTTCAGCTCATCAAGCATTAAGTCGACAATCTGGCGGATATGATCTTCGCTCAGGGTATGGAAGACAATCTGGTCATCAACCCGGTTTAAAAATTCAGGCCGGAATGTTTTCTTCAGTTCGTCCATGATTCTTTCCTTCATGGCATCATAATCGTCTTCCTCGCTGGTGGCGCCAAAACCGACCGATGTCTTTTTCATGAAGGTCGCGCCCACGTTCGAGGTCATGATGATGACCGTATTCCTGAAGTCAACCGTGCGGCCCTTGCCGTCGGTCAGGCGCCCGTCCTCCAGGATCTGGAGGAGGATGTTAAAGACATCCGGGTGCGCTTTCTCGATCTCATCGAGCAGGATCACCGAGTAGGGGTTGCGGCGCACTTTCTCGGTCAGCTGGCCGCCTTCTTCGTAACCGATGTAGCCGGGAGGCGCTCCGATCAAGCGGGCGGTGGCATGTTTTTCCATGTATTCGGACATGTCCAGGCGAGTAATGTTATTCTCATCGCCGAAGAGCGCTTCGGCCAGGGCCCGTCCCAGTTCGGTTTTGCCGACCCCGGTGGGGCCGAGGAAAATAAACGATCCAATCGGCCGCCTGGGGTCTTTAAGACCGGCCCGGGCCCGGCGAACGGCCCTTGACACCGATCGCACCGCTTCATCCTGGCCGATAACCCGCTTGTGCAGGGTTTCTTCCAGGTTCATCAAGCGGGCCGATTCTTCTTCGGCCAGGCGCTTGACGGGAACGCCGGTCCAGCTGGATACGATATAGGCGACGTCCTCTTCATTGACCAGTGACAGATCGGAGGCGCCAACCTGCTTTTCCCACTCTTTCTTCTGCTCATCAAGCTCTTCTTTGAGCTTGTGCTCGTCATCGCGCAGCTTGGCCGCCTTTTCAAACTCCTGGTTGCGCACCGATGCTTCTTTTTCCGTGCGCAGGTTATGGAGCTTATCTTCCGTTTCTTTTAAATCGGGCGGCGCAGTGTAATTGCGGATCCGCACCCGCGAGGCGGCCTCGTCGATCAGGTCGATGGCCTTGTCGGGCAGGTAGCGATCCGATATGTAACGGTCGCCCAGCCTGACCGCCGCCTCCAGGGCCTCATCGGTGATCTTAACCTTGTGATGGGCCTCGTAGCGGTCGCGCAGGCCTTTTAAGATCTCCACGCTTTCTTCACGGCTCGGTTCGCCGACGATGATCGGCTGGAACCTTCTTTCCAGGGCCGGGTCTTTTTCGATATGCTTGCGGTATTCGTCCATGGTTGTCGCCCCGATGCACTGCAGCTCGCCCCGGGCCAGGGCCGGCTTGAGAATATTGGAAGCGTCGATCGCTCCTTCGGCGGCGCCCGCCCCGATCAGGGTATGCAGCTCGTCGATAAAGACCAGGACATTACCGGCCTGGCGCAGCTCATTCATCAGCTTGCGCAGGCGCTCTTCAAACTCACCGCGGTACTTGGTCCCGGCCACGACGGCCGCCAGTTCGATGGTGACCACCCTTTTCTCGCGCAGAATTTCCGGGACTTTGCCTTCGATGATATGATAGGCCAGGCCCTCGGCGATGGCCGTTTTGCCTACTCCGGGTTCACCGATCAGGCAGGGATTGTTCTTGGTCCTTCGGCTCAAGATCTGGACCACCCGTTCAATTTCCTTTTCCCGGCCCACTACCGGATCAAGCTTGCCGTCCTGGGCCAGTTTGGTCAGATCGCGGCCAAAACTGTCTACCGTGGGGGTCTGCGGCCCACCGGCTTTCTCGCCCTCGGGGGCCTTGCCGCTTCCTTCTTCTCCGCCGAGAAGCTGGATTACCTCCTTGCGGGCCCGTTTCAGATCGATCCCCAGGTTGGAAAGGACCTGGGCCGCTATACCTTCGCCTTCCCGGACCAGGCCGAGCATCAGGTGCTCGGTCCCCACATAGTTATGGCCGAGGTTCTGGCTTTCTTCAATGGCCAGTTCAACCACCCTTTTGGCTCTTGGCGTATAGCTGATCCCCTGCTGGATAATCTTTTCTCCTTTAGGAGTAATCCTTTCCACTTCCTGCCGGACCCGGTTCAGATCAACGGCCATGTTCTGCAGGGCCCGGGCAGCTATACCCGACCCCTCCCGGACCAGGCCCAAAAGCAGGTGCTCGGTCCCGATAAAATTGTGATTCAGGCGCTTGGCCTCTTCCTGAGCCAAGACCAGTACCTGTTGTGCTCTCTCCGTAAATCTACCAAACATGAACATCAATGTTCACCTCTTTTTTTAATAATTCCCCTTCTAAAATCTGTCATCACCTTTTCATCTATCTGTGTTTTGGAAGCGCTCCAGGGTTTCTTTTACCCGGATCGGCCTTTCCAAATTTCTTTCACTGTTGTCGAGCTCCCGCCCGGCTAAAAGCTGAAGACAGCCGGGGCGGATTAAAACCAGCAATTCATTTAACAATTTGTGATCAACTGCCTTGATCAAGCCTAAATCGTAACCGAGACGCAGGTCGGAAAGCAGTTCAATCGCTTCCTGCGAACTCAACACCTGCGCGTATTTTAAAAGCCCCAGGGCCCGCCAGGCCTTGTCGGCGAGTTCTGCCCTCTTCTTGTCGAGCAGGGCCTGCCTGGCATTAAGCTCCTGTTCAATCACCTGGTTGATCAGGCTGCCCATGTTGCTGATGATTTCTTCTTCAGTATGGCCCAGGGTAACCTGGTTAGACACTTGAACCAGGTTGCCGACGATTTCAGTGCCTTCACCGTAAAGGCCCCGCACGGTCAGGCCGACCTGGGCCAGAGCGCCCAGGAAGCGGTTAATCTGGCCGGTCATAATCAGGGCCGGCAGGTGAAGCATTACTGAAGCCCGTAAACCCGTCCCCACATTAGTGGGGCAGGCGGTCAGGTAACCGTAACGCTCATCAAAGGCATATTCGAGTTCTTTTTCAAGGCGGTCATCAAAGCGCTGCGCTTCCTGCCAGGCTTCTTCAAGGCAAAAGCCGGGCAAAATACTCTGGATGCGCAGGTGGTCTTCTTCGTTAATCATAATGCCGACCGCCTCATCCTGGCTGATTAGCAGGGCCCCACAGCTAGATTCCCGGGCCAGGAAGGGGCTGATCAGGTGCTTTTCCACCAGGGCCTGCTTTTCCAGTTCAGAGATGTCATCCA
>PWFM01000184.1 GCA_003553895.1 Syntrophomonadaceae bacterium
CCCAGGGCATTTAAAACCTGGACAATGACCCCGGCCTGGCCTTCCAGGTGGTAACCGCCTTCCAAACCCAGCAGCATTTTGCCTCCCGTCCACCTTCCGGCCACCCCGGCCAGCTGTTCAGCCATATAGTAATAGCCGTTTTCGCTTAAAGACATACCCGCCAGCGGATCGCGGTGATAGGCATCCTGGCCGGCCGAAATAATGAGCAGTTCCGGTTTATACTGGTCCAGGATCGGAATCACGATGCTGTCAAATGCCAGCCTGTATTCACTGTCTCCCGTAGCCGCCGGGAGGGGAATATTAACATTGAATCCTTCGCCCCGGCCCCGGCCTGTATCTTCCGCCCGGCCCGTCCCCGGGTAGGCGGGACTCTGGTGGGTGGAAATCACGAGCACTTCGGGATCATCTTCAAACAGGTGCTGGGTCCCGTTGCAATGGTGCACGTCCCAGTCGACGATGGCAATCCGCTTTAACCCGTAATCGCGCCTGGCTGCGGCGGCGGCAACGGCGACGTTGTTAAAAAGACAAAATCCCATGGCCCGGTTCCTTTCGGCATGGTGGCCCGGGGGCCGGTTCAGGGCAAAAGCTTTTAAGGGCCCTCCCTCTTTCGGGTTCATTATCGACTGCAACCCGCTCAGGAGCCCTCCCGCTGACAGCAAAGCCACCCGGTATGACTCGGGGACGATATAAGTATCCATATCCAGGGACCCCCGGCCGGAAAGGCAGGCTTGTTCGATGGACTCAATGTAAGACCGGTCGTGGACCAGGGCGATATCATCCACTTGCGCCGGTTCGGGGTCGATCATGTCCAACCTGTCCAGGGGCGCTTTCTCTTTTATCGCTTTATTGATATACTCCAATCTTTCTTTTCGCTCGGGATGATTATAATGGGAATGAAGCAGGTAATCAGGATGGTATATTATACCAATCTTTTCGCCATTTAATGTCATCATAAAACCTCCGCTTACCTAAACTGGTTTATCCAGGGCCTGGCAGAGCCGGTTCCACAGAAATGGACTGAATTTTTTCAAGACCACCGGCCGGCCGCTGTGGTTGACAAAAGCATGCTCCGTGTATCCGGTAGCCAGGAGCTCGTCTTCGCGCCTTATTTCATAATTAAAGACCAGGCGCACGCTATGCAGGTTTTCCAGGCGGGTAACAACAGTCAGTTTGTCGTCGTAGCGGGCCGGCTGCTTGTATTCGCAAAAAACCTTCAGGACCGGCAAGTAAATATTGCTTTTTTCGAACTCCCGGTAGGGCAGTTCCAGGCTCCGCATCATCTCCGTGCGCCCGACTTCAAACCAGACCAGGTAGTTGGCATAATAAGCTACCCCCATCTGGTCTGTGTCCTTGTACCTGACCCGGACAGTGGTTTCATCTTTTTTCAACGAATACCCTCCATCTTCAACACAGTCTTCTTAAAGCACATTGGCTTCGCCGCGGTAGATCAGCCCCCTGATGGCATCAACAGTTATGACATCCCCGGTCTTGATCAGTTCCGTGGCCCTTTCCACGCCGACCACGGCCGGCTTGCCATAATTTATGGCCACAATGGCCCCGTGCGAAGTAAGGCCGCCTTCCTCGGTAACCAGGGCGGCCGACTTCTCGATAGCCGGCAGGTAATTGCTGTCGGTCATCCGCGCGATCAGGATCTGGCCTTCGGCAATATTTTTCAGATCCTTTTCATCTGTTGCCACAAAGGCGGCGCCGCTTACCGCTTTCTTGCCTACACCGGTACCTCTCACAATAATCTCCCCCACAGTTTCTACCCGCAGCAAATTTGTTGTTCCCGATACTCCAACCGGGACGCCTGCCGTAATAACAACCATATCACCGCTTTTAATCAGCCCTTCCTCCAGGGAAGTGCGGATGGCATTGTTGAACATGTCATCGGTCGATGTGACAGGCGGGCATATTATGGAACAAACCCCGCGGGTTAAGGTCAGATGGGAAGCGACCCGCCTGCGCGAAGAAACCGCCACGATCGGAGCCCAGGGCCTGTACTTGGCCACCATACGGGCGGTATGGCCGGATTGGGTTGAAGTAATGATGGCATCGGCGTTTAGTTCCTGGGCGATGGTGCAGGTTGAGTAGCTGATCGCGTCGGTAACCGTCTTTTTAACGGTCATGCTCAGCTCGTCCAGGATTTTTTTATAATCCAGGCCCTGCTCGGTATGCCGGGCAATACGGTCCATCGTTTCCACCGCTTCCACTGGAAACCGGCCCACCGCCGTTTCTCCCGACAGCATCACCGCATCGGTGCCGTCAATAATGGCATTGGCCACATCGCTGGCTTCGGCCCGGGTAGGCTGGGGATTGCGGATCATGCTGTCCAGCATCTGGGTTGCTGTAATGACCGGTTTGCCCAGGCGGTTGCACTTGCGGATAAACTCTTTCTGCAATAAGGGCACTTTTTCCGGCGGTATTTCCACACCCAGGTCTCCCCTGGCTACCATGACTCCGTCGGCTACTTCCAGGATGGAATCAAAGTTTTCTACCCCTTCCTCGCTCTCTATCTTGGCCAGGATCATGATCTTGCCGCCCTGTTTTTCAATCAACTTCCTGATTTCCAGGACATCGTCGGCGCTGCGGGTAAAAGAAGCGGCCAAAAAATCTATTTCGTTTTCAATGGCCATCTTGATATCTTCCCGGTCCTTGTCACCGAGGGCGGGCAGGTTGATCCGCGTACCCGGTGTATTCAGGCCCTTGTAACTTTTCAATTCCCCACCGTGCACAACCCGGCACCTGATATCGCGGCCGGAAATATCCCTGACCTCGAGCACGATCAAACCATCGTCGATCAGGACCCTGGCCCCGGGTTTCAGGTCAAGGTGCAGGTCGGGATAGGTCACCGAAGCTTTGCGGCTGTTGCCGGCTACCGGCTCGGTAGTCAGGATAAAATCACGGCCCTCTTCCAAATAAACCGACTCTTCTTCCAGGTCTCCGGTCCGCACCTCGGGGCCCCTGGAATCGACCATAAACCCGATCGTCTTTCTTTTTCCTTCAGCCACCCTGCGGATCAGGTTGAGGCGGCGGTAGTGGTCTTCGCTGCTGCCGTGCGATAGATTGAGGCGGGCCACGTCCATGCCGGCATCGATGATCCTCTCAATCTGCTCCTCGCTTTCAATACTGGGGCCTATGGTGCAAACTATTTTTGTCCGGCGCATCTTTTTTCCTCCCGCTTCTTCATTTACCGGGCCAGATCGAGCGTCAACTCGTACAGGTCTTCCGGAAAGGGCTTGCTCTTGCTGAAACATTCTTCAAGGGTCACCGCTTCAATATTATCGCCTTTCAGGGCCGCAAACAGGCCGCTTTTCCCTTCCAGGAGCAGGTCGACGGCTGCAGCGCCCATGCGGCTGCCCAGCAGCCGGTCTACGGCGCTGGGGCTTCCGCCCCGCTGGATATGGCCCAGCACGGTAACCCTGGTTTCGGCGGCAATCCGGCGGCGGATCTCCCTGTTGATTTCAAAAACATCGGCCGCACCTTCGGCAACCACGATGATACTGTGTCTTTTCCGGCGCTCAATAGCCTGCAGCAGCCGCCGGCAGATCTCATCCAGGTCCCATTTGATTTCCGGGACCAGGATCGACTCGGCGCCGCCGGCCAACCCCGAGGCCAGGGCCAGGTGACCGGTATGGCGGCCCATTACTTCCAGGATAAATATCCGTTCATGTGAAGTGGCCGTATCTCTGAGGCGGTTGACCGCATCAAGAATGGTATTGACCGCTGTATCAAAGCCGATTGATGAATCAGTTCCGTTAATATCGTTGTCAATGGTGCCGGGAACGCAAGCAGTTTTAATCCCCCGTTCTTCCAGGGCCAGCGCGCCGCGAAAAGAACCTTCGCCGCCGATCACTACCAGTCCATCTATGCCTTCGCTCTTCAGCCGTGCGGCAGCCCGGTCCTGCCCTTCCGGTTTGTGCATTTCTTCCGCCCTGGCGGTTAAAAGCTCCGTTCCGCCCCGGTGAATAATCCCGGCTACGGACCCAAGCTGAAAATCTATGAAGCCATCGCCGTTAAATAAACCGGCATAACCCCGCTGGATCCCGCAAACCCGGCATCCTCTGCTTAACCCCCTCCTGACCACTGCCCGCACCGCGGCATTCATGCCGGGAGCATCTCCGCCGCTGGTTAAAACCGCAAGCTTGCTCAACTGTACTGTCCCTCCTTAACCCTTTCGCCGCTCTCGCGATCCTGGTACTGCTCGCTGACAGCCCACCGGCCCAGCAGGTTTTCCAGCTGCCTGCGGCACTGCGGGTGATCGCGGACCCAGTATTCTTCATTTAACATCAGCATCTTGTTGTCCTTTTTGAAAAAGAGGCATACCGGCATATCGCCGCTTTCGGCAATCAAGGTATCCTTTAAATCCTGCAGGATAGCTCGGTCGTGGGATTCATCGATGACCAGGCGAATATACTTTTTCTGATGGCCCAGGGGGGACAGCTTTTCAGCCAGGATCTTCACATCCTCCTCCTCTTTTAAATCGGTCCTGCCTTCAACGATGATCAGGTTGTCTTCCTGAAGCAGGGAACCCTGCCTTTCAAAAAGATCGGGGAATATCACCAGCTCTACGCTGCCGGTTAAATCTTCCAGGC
>PWFM01000210.1 GCA_003553895.1 Syntrophomonadaceae bacterium
ACCCAGCCCCAGGTTTTTGGCGGTATATTTAACAGCAAGCTAATTGCACTTATATTTTTGGTCCTGCTTCTTTATTACACTCTTCCATATCTGGTAGTCAGCATAATCGGCGGCAGCCTGGCTTTTACCACTGTAACTGAGGGAATGGTTCCCTACTGGGGTTCAGCCCTGGTTTTAATCGGGATTTCCCTCATCTATACTCTCCCGGCAGGCCTGCGGGGGACGGTATGGACGGATGTTTTTCAGGGCACCCTTTTCCTGGTGGTGGCTGCTTTTTTGCTATCTGCAGTAGCCCGGGCCCTGGGCGGTTTTTCTGTAATAACTGCAGATATTATGCACAGTAACCCGGCCATGTTCCAGAGATCCCTGTCAGAAGAACTGGCCCCGATAAACTGGTTCAGCTATTCATTCGTCAACTCGATTGCTGTGGTCGTCTTTCCCCAGATATATACCCGGATTTTGGCTGCCAGAAGCAGCGCCAACTTAAAGCAGGTCAGTCTTTACTATCCTCTGGCCTTAGCTGTAATTTTTGGCGTATCCACCCTGCTCGGGGTTTGGGGATCTGTAGCCGTACCCGGCCTGGCCGGTAAAGAGGCTGATAATATTGTGCCCCTCTTGATTCACCAGTTTTTGACTCCCACCTGGATGGTCCTGGGTCTGGTTGTGGTCCTGGCCATAGTTAAGTCATCAATCGATTCCCAGCTTTTATCTGTCGCTCACCTGGTTACAGATGACCTGCTGCCGCGCTTCAAACGCCTCAATTCGCAGCAGGCCGTTTTATGGGGTAGGCTCCTGCTGGTTGTATTTGCCGCTGTGGCCTATTATATTGCCCTGATCCGACCCGCCGCCATCCTGGCTATTGCCGGGTTTGCTTTTTCCGGCTTTTCAATCATGCTGCCGGTTATGATTGGTGCCCTCTACTGGTCCAGGGCTACTGCCCAGGGAGCCTGCGCCGCCTTGATTTTGCCCACAATCACCCTTCATTTATGGTACCTGGGGATTCTACCGGAGTGGACCACCTTTGGTTTTATGCCTGTGTTTCCTTCATTTGTTTTGGCCGTAATTACCCTGGTTGTTGTTTCATACCTGACTCCGCCGCCTGCTCCCGATCAAAAGGAAAAAACTTTTGGTCTCTTCAAAGAGGTTTTTAAATAGTGGAGGTTATAAAACAGGGTTTCTGCGATCTGGCTAACCGGTTCGTGGTTATTTTGGCCCTGTTTTATATTGCCGGCATCACAGCGGCCCGACTTTGGCTTGAAAACCCGGGGAATGCCTCTTTATTTATTGCCGGACTGTTTATTTTAACAGCCCTTTTTATGGTCTTCAGCAGGATTGGTTTATACAAAGCAGTAATTCTTTTAGTGGCTTCTATCTGTGGTGGCATCGCTTTAACTTCTGCCATCCAGCAGCCCGCCGGCAACCTTTTGGAGTATGCCGGACTTCCTGCCTATATCGAGGGAACGGTTTCTGAGGAACCGCTTTTTCAAGAAGATCACGATGCCTATATTCTGCGGGTTGAAACAGTGGAAACTGCGCAGGGAAAGCATAGTGTTTCGGGAACTGTTCTGGTTAAACAATACGGTGAAAATGAAGAAAAATTCCGGTTTGGAGACAGGTTGCGCTTGAGAGGCGCCATTGTTGAACCACGGGGGCAGCGTAACCCCGGCGGATTTGATTACCGGTTTTACCTGAAAAGCCGGGGTATTGATGCCCTGGTTTATCCAAGGCCCGGCAGGATAGAAAGTATCGGCCGGGGCGAAATGAATTTTCTTCCCGCTGCCGCAGTCAGCCTTCGGAGCGGGATGGTTGAAACGATCGAAACGGCTCTGCCTTCGCCTTCTGCTGAACTTCTGGCGGGTATCCTTTTTGGCCGCGGCGACCGCCTTCCAGATCAGATCGAACATAATTTTCAAAGAGCCGGGGCAGGTCACTTACTGGCTGTATCCGGCCTTCATGTTGGCCTGATTGCCGCCATGATTACCGGATTGCTGATACGGCTGGGCCTGCGAGGAAGTTTTCCTCTAATCCTGGCTGTTATCCTTGTGCTGGGGTATGCCTACCTGACCGGGATGCGGCCTTCTGCGCTCAGGGCGGCCGTGATGGTTTCCCTGGCCCTCGGGGCCCTGATACTGGAACGAGAGCGCGATCTGCCAACAGCTGTGTCGCTGGCGGCTCTGGGAACCTTAATGGTAAATCCCCTGCTCCTGTTCGGACCCGGTTTTCAGCTTTCTTATGCCGCTACCCTGGCTATAATTTATGGCCGTCAACCGCTTGAGGACTTGCTGGCCCGAAGCGGCTTTCCCTCCTTCTTGCATTCGCCCCTGGCGGTAATTCTTTCCGCTCAGATGGGGGTTTTACCGCTCAGTGTTTATTATTTCCACCATTTGCCCGCCGGCGCGGTCATTTTTAATCTGCTATTAATGCCTCTCACCGCCTTTACAATCGGCTTGGGCCTGGCAGGAGCCCTGCTTGGATTGCTGTTTCCTTTTGCGGGAGAGATTCTACTCTGGGCGGCCCGCCCCCCGCTTGAATTGATGCTGACAATAGTAGGGTGGAGCAGCATGCCCGGTGCATATATTCCTCTTTCGCCTCCCGGTATTACGGCATTAGTTCTCTATTACGGTTTGCCGGCCTGCTTTCTCCTGATTTATTACCGGTGGAAAAAGGAGCGGGAGTACGGCGGGAGGGAAGTTTCACTGGGGCGGTATATGAAAGAGAACCTGGCCGGGCCTGATCCTGCCCTGTTTCTGCGCAAACCTGCCTTTTATAGTTTCCTGCTGTTAGTGACCGTTGTTTTGATCTGGAAAGGAATAGCATTCCCGCCGACAAGCGACTTGAAGGTCACTTTTATCGATGTGGGTCAGGGCGCTTCAGCTCTGATTGAAGCGCCGTGCGGGGTGGTGATTATGGTTGATGCCGGGGGTGAGCTGCCTTTTTATGGCGACCCGGGAGAAGTAGGAGAAAGAGTTTTACTACCCTTGATGAGGCGGGAAAGAATTGACAGGATTGACCTGGCTGTAATAACCCATCCTCATGAAGATCATTTCGGTGGTTTCATCCCCCTGGTTGGCGCGGTGGATATAGGCCTTTTCATGGTATCACCAGTTGCCGGCGGCTCAGGATACTATGAAGAGCTGCTGGCAAAGGCTGAAGCGGCAGATATCCCGATTGTTGAAGCCAGGGCCGGTGAAGTTTGGAGTTGCGGATCATGCCTGGTTATGGATATCCATGGCCCTCCTGAAAGATTATTAAGCGGTACCGGCTGCGACCTTAATAATAATTCTGTTGTTATCAAACTGGTTTTCGGAGAGGTCAGGATCTTGTTCACTGGTGACATAGAAGATGAAGCAGCAGCAGATCTTTTTAAACGGGGTCTTGATCTTGAGGCCGAGGTGCTGCAGGTTCCTCACCATGGTGGCTATATGGCCAGGATGCCTGAATTTCTTGAGGAGGTCCGACCTGAGCTGGCTGTGATTCAGGTTGGAGCAAATCCTTTCGGGCACCCTCATCCCTTTGTAATCGAGTCCCTGGAAAATGCCGGGGTGCAGATATTCCGCAACGATCGCCACGGAGCCGTAATAATTGAAACCGACGGATACAGCGTGGATGTTTATACAACTGAAAAACCGGCGGCAACCGTGCAGTGAGTAAGCTCCGTCAATAAAGGAATCGGGCTCACGTCGGCGAAATTATTATTGTAGTAAAGGCTGTAACCGGGGGGTATACCTTGGAAGCTGAAGAGATTAAAAAAGCAGTCAGGCAAAATGACAACGACTCACGCCGCCGGTTGTTTGAAGCTTATTACAAGAAAACTTATGCCGTTGCTTACAACATCCTGCGCAGCCGCGAAAATGCCGAGGACATCACCCAGGATGCTTTTATTAAAGCTTTTCAAAACATACACCAGCTTCATGATGAAACTAAATTTGGAGCCTGGCTGGCCGTGATTACCTCCAATCTGGCCCGCAACTTTTTAAAAAGAGAAAAGCGAATCGATTATACTGACCGGGAAATGATTTATAACGGCGCTTCGGAAGCAGATTATACCGAGGAATCTGCCCTGCGCAGCCTGGAAGTTGAAAGAGTCAGGAAAGCTATCAAGAATTTGCCCCCGGATCATTACCAGGTGGTAGTCCTGCAGTATTATTACGATTTACGCGTGGAGGAAATTGCCAAACTGTTGAAACTGAGCCCGGGTACGGTTAAATCCCGCCTGTACCGTGCCCGGCAGAAGTTGGCGGGAGAACTGGAACTAAAAGACGGTTCTGCTTGTCTAAATGATAAAGGAGGTGAAGGGGAACAATGACCGGGCAGGGAAAACCGGAAAAATTTAATGATGAACTGATACGTGAGGCCCTGGCCCGTGATTTTGAATCCATTGAAGCCCCTCCGGCCGATGAATGCTGGCGCCGTATTGAAGCAGGCTTGCATGGCCGCCGGAGCCCTGGGCAGAAGCCGGGTTTCGGCTGGGCCCGTTATACTGCAGTAGCTGCCGCAGTCCTCCTGCTTATTGCTTTAAGCAGTATTGGAATTTTACAGGTTACTGATATTGCTGCACCTATGGCAGAAGAG
>PWFM01000052.1 GCA_003553895.1 Syntrophomonadaceae bacterium
ATGAAACAAAAAAACCAAAAAAACCAAATAAAACCCAAAAACTATACCATGACCATGCTATCCCATCTAAAGCTCTTGCATAACTCACCCCCTGAAAATTTAAAAATTTCAGGCAAAAAAAAGAGATTCCAGGAAAAATACTAAGGCACTTGGAAGCCAGAATTTCTCGCACGGCACCAAAGGTATCAGGGGAACCAAAGTCACCAACGGCACCATCAGCACCGGGGAAACCGAAATCTCCAACAGCATCAACGGTACCAGGGGCAATAATTGCATAAATGCCTTAGTTAAATGAAAACCGTTATCATTACCGTGTTTATTAACATATCATCAGAACTGACATGTGTAAAGTAAGTATTTAACAACATTTAATTTTTATTAGAAATAACTTTTTAATAGTTTATTAAAGCTAAGAAAAAGCAATAGTTGGTTCTCTCACAAAGGTCATAAAATGTTTTTCATAATCATGATAGTAATTTTCTTAATTTTGCAGGAGTTTTTAATTTTACGTATAAGTATTAAAATGCGATAAAACTGAAGGCAGTTCGACAATAACAAATATAATAGCTCAATCAAAGGTCTTTCAACAATAAAGAACATATAATACGCTAAACAATAGGAGGATGATTTTATGAATAATGATTTCATAAACAATGAATTAGAAAAAGCAAAACAGAATATTAGAGAGTCCGAAATCAAATCAGTAGCAAAAGCTTTAACCATTCTTAATTATTTAGCCATGAAAAACAATTTTGTAAGTCTCAAAGAGATATCCGAAGATCTGGAACTACCTAAAGGCACCGCTTCGGGGATATTAAAAACCCTAAAACAATATAATTTTGTTAAGGGGCATTCCAACGGTCGATATGAACTTGGCATTCATCTTTTTGAGCTGGGAACAAATGCTCAGAAAAATTTTGTTAATGTGGCTCGTCCCTATTTGCAAAAACTAGCAACCACAGTAGAGGAAACAGTCAATCTAGGAATATTGCATAAATCTAGTGTATTGCTGGTTGATAAATTCCAGCCCAATTATGGTTTTCAAATTGGAGCCCAGGTGGGAACCAAAATGAAACCTCACTGCATTGCCTTAGGAAAGGTTCTATTAGCGCATTTGCCGGATGAAAAATTAGATGAAACAATTAAAAACATTGAATTTACAAAATTTACAGAGAACACAATTACTGATCCAGATATATTCAGGGAAGAACTCGATGAAACACTGATAAGAGGATATGGTATCGACAACGGGGAATTAATGGCGGATATGATTTGTGTTAGTGCTCCATTATTTAATGGAAGGGAGGAAAATATTGCGGCAATAAGTGTATCTGGTTTGATTTCAAGTTTTAAAGGGGAAAAATTTGAGTTTGGGAAAAAGCAATTACTGGAATGTGCCCAAACAATTTCAAAGGATTTGTGCTAGTTATGGGACAAGTTAAATTTACTCAGGGGGGATTTTAAATGCCTACAAAAAAAACGATTCTTGATTTTCAAGAAATGAAAAAGAAGGGCGAGAAGGTAGCCTGGATAACAGCTTATGATTTTCCCGTGGCCTCTTTTGCTGAACAGGCTGGGATTGATATGATACTAGTTGGAGATTCTCTAGGCATGGTGGTCAAAGGTTACAAAGGCACTATCCCAGTAACTATGGAGGATTGCATATCTCATTCTCAGGATGTTAGAAGAGGGGCACCAAACACCTTCTGTATTGGAGATATGCCCTTTATGTCATATCAAACCTCCTGCCAGGAGGCAGTGGCAAATGCAGGAAGATTTTTAAAGGAAGCAGACATGGATGCTATTAAGCTTGAAGGCGGGATAAGAGTTTGTGACCAGATTAAAGCTATCACTGAAGCTGGAATTGTTGTTTTCGGTCATATTGGATTAACTCCTCAAAGTTCCGGACAAATGGGAGGTTTTAAAGCTCAGGGTCTTCATGTTGATAGTGCAAGGGATCTGATTAAAGATGCTGTAGCTGTTGAAGAAGCTGGCTGTGAAGCCCTGCTGGTGGAAGCAGTTCCTCCAGAAGTTACCGAGTTTATTACAGAAAAGCTAGAAATTCCTGTTTATTCCATCGGAGCTGGCTTGCCCTGTGATGGACAGCTTTTAATCTGTGGTGATATGCTTGGCATGTTCGAAGCTTTTACTCCCAAATTTGTTAAGAAATATGCCAATATTGCCGAGGATATAACCAGAGCTTTTGAAGAATATGTCAAAGACGTTAAGGAAGAAAAGTTTCCTGAAGATGAACATGTCTATCATATAAAAGATAGCCAAGAAGATTTCGATAAATTATTTAATGAATTTGCTTAAAGCTTTTATTTATAATTTGCCGATTAATTATCAAATATGATGGGGGGATTATAAAAAAATGAAATTAAAAGATATAGAAAAATATATAGAAGAAGCTGGAATACCAGGAAAAGATAGATACGAGTTACCTGCAAGCAAAAAAAGATTTCCTGATGGAGCATCTTATAGAATAGAAATGTCCGGTGTTGAAGGCCCAAAAGTCTTAGAAGCTTTGATTGAAGAAAAAAACAAAAGAAATGTTCCGGTTCATCGGCTGATATCATTGGTTGCAGGAGGCCATTTGTATGATAGAGGAGAGTTAAAGGACTTTGCTCAAATGGCTGCAGAAGAAAAAATGGAAGTTATTGCTGTGCCAGGACCAAGAAATGGTAGAGATAAAGGTCGGCAGTATTTTTCAGAAGAAGGTATGCGCTCGGGACAACAGCATAGAGGTTCAGATCAGCTTAAGTACGTAATTGCCGATATGATGAGGATGTACGATGCAGGAATAAGAGGATTTATGGTCGTTGATCCCGGTTTAATGTGGCTAATAAATAAGATGCAAGAACAGGGAAATTTCCCTGATGATGTTGCCATTAAAATGTCTGTCTGGGCAGGAGTCAGTTCAGCTGCAGGAGCAAAGGTTATTGAAGATTTAGGAGCAAGTTCTGTTAATCCTATTGCTGATTTACCCTTACCAATTCTTGCTTCAATAAGGGAAGCAATTGATATTCCAATTGATTTTTATATCTGGACATTTATTTCTTTTGGAGGAACAGAAAGATTTTATGAAGCAGCAGAAGTGTCAAGAATTTACTCACCCTGTTATTACAAGTTTGAACCGGAAACATCTTCAGTAGAAGGCTACGCCCCCTGGGCAGATGTAGGACATCAGGTTGATTTAATGAAGAAAAAAATCAAGTGGGCCCAGTTTGTCATAGATTTGATTAATGATAATGCTCCAGAATTAAAGGTGTCTGATCAGGGTCCGAAAGATCTGTATATACCAGAAATATAAAAACAGTTATTTATATAATTCAAAAAATATTTAGGGGGAATTATAATGCAAGATATTTTTGATTTAATGAGTTCTGGAGAATTTGAACAAATAGATTTTGCCTATGACCCCACATCAGGCCTTAAATCCATTGTTGTTATTCATAATACCGCTCTGGGACCCGCTTTAGGCGGTACTAGAATGATGGAGTATCCCACAATGGAAGATGCTTTAAAAGATGCTGCTAACCTGGCAAAAGCAATGACCTACAAAAATGCTGCAGCAGGAATAAATTTTGGTGGTGGGAAAGCGGTAATAATAGGCGATGCTGGCAGGGATAAGGATGAGGCTCTTCTCAGGGCCTTCGGCAGGCAGCTGCAAAGTTTTGGGGGTCGCTTCATTACAGGGGTTGATATTGGAACAAATCCTGACGACATGGTTATTGTCCATCAGGAAACTGATTATAATGTTGCTTTGCCTGAGTCATATGGAGGTCCTGATAGCACCTCTAAAGGGACAGCCTGTGGAGTTTTTCATGGCATGAAAGCTCTGGCTGAAGAAACCTTTTCCAATCCTGGCCTAGAAGATAAAACTATTGCTCTCCAGGGCACAGGAAGCGTAGGCACTTTTCTTATTGAATATCTGGTAGATGAAGGTTGTGAAGTAATTGTTACAGATGTTGATGAAAATAGAGTCAGCAAAATAAAAGAAAGGTTTGGAGTAAGGTCAGTAGCTCCAGATGATATTTACAGTCTGGATGTTGATATCTTCTCCCCCTGTGCCGTAGGGGATGTCTTAAATGATGAGACCATACCACAACTGAAATGCAAGATAGTAGCAGGAGCAGCCAATAATCAATTAAAAGAAGAGAAGAGACACTGTAAAATGCTTGAAGAGAGGGGCATAGTATATGGAGTGGACTATATTCTAAGCGCAGGGGGAGTAATAAATAACGCTAATTGTTTTATTGGTTATGATCGAAGTAGAGCATATAAGCATATTGCAAAAATTGGCGATAATATTAAAAATGTTTTAAGTATTAGCAGAACAGAAGACATACTCATGGTAGAAGCAGCAGTAGAATTTGCTAATAGAAGATTAGAAACTGCCCAAAATCTAAAAAAATGGGACCTGCCCTCGGAAAAGAAAATTAAAATGTAATAAAACAGCAAGAGGTGACAATCTAATGGCTGGGCGAAAAGCAGTGGGAGTTATTGCAGGTACCCAGATAGATACTGAAATGGGAATAAAAGAGTTTGAAAA
>PWFM01000121.1 GCA_003553895.1 Syntrophomonadaceae bacterium
CAGCCCTTGCAGTAATCCAGGTTCAGCTCAAAGCTGTTGTTGACCCAGTCTATGGCTACATCGGGACAAAACAGGTAGCAAACCCCGCAGGCATTACAGGAACCGCAGCCCAGACAGCGGCCGGCTTCAACAACCGGATCCGCCTGCCTGTCCTGCAGTTCCAGGTCGGACCGGGCAATCAGGTTTAACTCCTCAAAAGCGACCGGTTGTTCAGAAAACCCGAAAACATCGGGAGCGGGCCGGTTTTCAATCCTGGCCATTATCGCTGCAGCGCCCAGGCGCCCGGCCCTGATCGCTTCGGTTACCGTAGCGGGGCCGCTGACCAGGTCGCCGCCGGCAAAAAGGACCCTCTCCCGGTCCAGGTTATCAAAAACGCTGTAGTCGGGTTCCTGGCCGAGGGCCAGGATTACGCTGCCGCAATCCTTCTTGAAAGCACGCGTTTTATCGATGATCAGCCCCTGCCGGTTGGTTTTGCTGTAATTAAAAACCACCCCGGTTACCTCTCCGCCCTGCGCCTCAACATCAATCCGTTCCGGGTTGGCATTAAAAGCAAGCTCCACTCCTTCCCGTTCCGCAGCCTCGATTTCGGGTGAATGGGCCGGCATCTCGGCCCTGCTGCGGCGGTAAACCAGGCTGACGTGATTGATCCCGTTCATACGCAGGGCCGAACGGGCGCTGTCCACAGCCGCGTTGCCTCCTCCAATTACCACCACCGGATCTTTAAGCGCGGGAGGCTGCCTGGTATTGATCATGCTCAAAAAGTCAAGGGCATGGTAGACCCCTTTTGCTTTGAAGCCGGGCAGGTTTTCTTCACGGGGCAGCCAGGCTCCCGTGGCCAGGAATACCTCCCGGAACTGATCGGCAAGCTCTGAAAGCGTCAAATCTTCTCCCAGGGCCCGGTTGGTGACAAACTCGACCTCCTCTTCTTCCAAAATGGACAGCTCTTGCAGCAGTATTTCCCGCGGCAGGCGGTATTCAGGAATACCCAGGGCCAGCATCCCGCCGGGCACAGAGGAACGTTCAAAAACAGTGACCCGGTAACCGGCGGTGGTCAGGTAGTAAGCGCAGCTCAGGCCGGCCGGCCCGGAGCCGACAACAGCCACCGGGTCCTTTATGGCTTTTACTCCCTTGCGGGGGTGATAATTTGCAAAGCGCCACCGGCCGATAGCCTTTTCCACGGAAGGTATGTCCAGTTCCTGATCCAGCCGGCCCCGGTTGCAGTTCTCCAGGCAGGGCGAAAAACAAACATGGCCGGTAATAGCCGGAAAAGGATTGGTCCGGCTCATGATCTGCCAGGCCTCTTCCCAGCGCTCTCCCTTGACAGCCTCCATCCACTCCGGGACTTCCCCCTCAAGAAGACAGTCATTTTGACATGGAGACAAGCGTTTTAACTTCTCCGGGGCCACCAGCCGCCAGCCTCCGGTCTTGTTCAATGAGCTGGGCTTATAGCCGCGGGCATATTCAAAAACAGCTTCTTCGCTTCTACCTGACAAGGCCGCCCACCTCCTTCACTTTGTCTGCGCCTTCATTGACGGCGCTGATATTAGCCTCGATGCTGGCGGTAATCCGTTTTTTGATGGAAACTACCAGGTTTTCGATTGAAGCCAGGCCGCTAACCGCAGCCATCGCCCCGAGCATGACCGTGTTAACCACCGGGAAACCGGCCACGGTCAGGCCGTGCCTCCTGGCAATTTCAGTGGCATCAATAATATGAACCCGGAACCGGCCCTCTTCCAGGACAGCGATGGGCAGGTTTTCCAGGTTTTCCGCCCCGCTATTGACCAGCAGGGTCCCTCCCTCCCTTAAGCCGGAAAGGAGAGTTTCGCCGCTCAAGGTTGGGTCGAACACGCTCACAAAATTAGGCCGGTAGATGCGGCTCCGGGGCATAAGGCGTTCTTCCCCGGCCCTGATAAATGCGGTTACCGGGGCGCCCCGCCTTTCAGCGCCGAACAGTGAGAAAGCCCTGGCATAACGGCCTTCTAAAAATCCCGCTTCGGCAAAAATGGCCGCCGCCACAACTATGCCCTGGCCGCCGCGCCCGTGCAGCCTGAATTCTTGCATTTTTGCCCTCATCTATATCCTCTCCCAGCAGGGAAAATCCAGGCATTGCTCCATTCTTTCCCCTTGATAATTCTCGGTGCTAATTATTGATCAAACTGCTCCGTTATCTTAGCTGCAGCTTTTCTTCAGCAATAATATCGGCTACCGCTCCGGGCAGCAGTTTTTCCGCTTTGGCCCTTCTGAACAGTTCCTTCAGTCGTTCTTCGATGCGGGCCGTTTCCGTCTTGACCTTCTCTTCGTCCGCAATGCCCCGCCTGATCATCTCCACGAAGATCAGACCGCCGGCATTAATCACATAGTCGGGAGCATAAAGAATGCCCTTTTCAGCAAGCGCCCTGGCCATGTCCTGGGATTTGTAAATATTATTGGCCGCCCCGGCTATGATATCGCATTTCAAGAGGGGCAGGGTATGTTCATTGACCACTCCTCCGGCGGCGCAGGGCGCAAAAATATGGCACTGCTGGCTGTAGATATCATCGGGGTCAACAACTTTTGCCCCTAATTCTTCCCGGAGTATATCCAACTTGTTGCGATCAATATCGGTTATGATCAGGGAAGCTCCTTCACCGGCCAGGTGCCGGCACAAAACTTCGCCCACGCTGCCCACACCCTGCACGGCTACTGTCTTTCCCTCCAGCTCCGGGGATCCGTAGACTTCCTCCGCGCAGGCCCTGATTCCTTTCCAGACCCCGTAGGCCGTAAAAGGTGAAGGGCTGCCGACACTTTCACCGCCGATAACGCAATCTGATTCACCGCGCATGCAGGTCAGATCCTCCTCGTCAACCCCCATATCCTTGCCGGTGTAAAAGCGGCCGTTAAGCTTGGCCACGTAGCGCCCGTAACTTTGAAACAGCTCTTTGCACTTATCCCGGTTGGGATCGCCGATGATCAAACCTTTCCCTCCGCCTACAGGAAGGTCCGCCGCCGCCGATTTGTAACTCATGCCCCGGGCCAGGTGCATCAAATCATCAATCGCTTCCTGTTCCGAAGGATACGCCCACATCCTGGTCCCGCCCAGGGCCGGACCCCGCACCGTGCTGTGAATGGCAATAGCTCCTTTTAACCCGCATGAAGAGTCATGGATCATAATCAACTCCTCAAAACCCTGCTCTTCCATCCTGGAAAGGTAACCGTTCATGATCATCCCCCTCTCATAAAATAACTTCAATAAACTAAATTCGCAATTTTCATACCAAAATGGCGCTGCCCCCAAAATCGGCCACCCGGGCCCGCTGCCCGGTAATTGAGCGTGCATAATTTTGCAAAATGTAATTGTTTGCCTGCAAATAATTTCACGATAAGGGCCGGACCGGTTCCGCCACCAGTAAAAAGTTCACGCCGCTTCCTTTATCTCCGGCCCAATTTTTCTTCAGCAAAAATATCGGCTACTTCTGCCGGCTGTAAGTTTTGCTGCCGGGAGCGCCGGAAGATCTCTTGCAAGCGCCTTTCAATCCCGTCTACGAGCGCTTTAATCTTTTGATCATCCTGTTCGCCCTGTCTGCGCATCTCCACAAAAATAAGTCCCCCGGCGTTAATAATATAGTCGGGGGCATAGAGGATCCCTCGCTCGTGCAATTCTGCCGCGTACTTGCTATCCTTAACAATATTGTTGGCGGCGCCCGCGACAATGCTGCATTTCAAATGGGAAACGGTCTCTTCATTGATCACGCCCCCGGTGCCGCAGGGAGCAAATATATCGCACTCCCTGAAAATAATCTGATCCGGGTCCACGGCGGTGGCCCCGTACTGCGCTACCACCTGTTTGACCCTGCTTTTATCGAGATCGCTCACCAGCAGGCGGGCTCCTTCTTCTGCCAGGTGGCCGCAAAGGGACCAGCCGACGCTGCCTGCGCCCTGGACGGCTATTACCTTCCCTTCCAGGCTAGATGAACCGTAAACCTCTTTCGCGCAGGCTTTAATGCCTTTCCAAACCCCGTAAGCAGTAAATGGAGATGGGCTGCCGATTGTTGAACCTCCGACCACATGGCTTGTTTCTTTCCTGATAAAGTCCAGATCCGGCTCTGCAATGCCCATGTCGGCCGCGGTAATAAACCGCCCGTTTAGCTTTTCCACGAAGCGCCCGTAACATTTAAACAGATCCTCGCACTTATCCCGGTGCGGATCGCCTATAATCACCCCTTTTCCCCCGCCGAGAGGCAGTTCGGCGGCGGCGGATTTGTAACTCATCCCGCAGGCCAGGCACATGACATCATCAATCGCCTCTTCTTCACTGGGATAAAACCACATCCTGGTCCCGCCCAGGGCCGGGCCCCGGGCCGTGCTGTGAATGGCAATAGCCCCCTTCAGCCCGGTTTTGGCATCATGAAGCAGGGCCAGCTCTTCAAACCCCTGTTCTTCCATCTTGGCCAGGTATTCAGACATATTTACACCCTCCAGCAGATAATCAGCCAGGTTTTTCCCTGTCTGTATGAATAATATATTCGCAATTTTCATACCAACGCCGGCGCAGGTCGGCCTGAATAAAAAG
>PWFM01000046.1 GCA_003553895.1 Syntrophomonadaceae bacterium
ACTGGCGGTGTTCTTCCAGGTTAATATCGCCAAAAACGCCTCCGCTCAGGCCGTACAACCCTTTAAGCCGGTTAACTGCTTCTTCAAAACCCTGTTCATAGCTCTCCCAGGTTACTTCTTTCGTTTCCAGGGGGATGCCCAGCGTTTGAGCCTGGTATTTAAGCATGTCCGTTTTAAGGCCGTGTGAACGGCTTTGGCCGTCGCCTCCGACAAAGCTCAGCAGGCAGGCCGTATTTAAACCTTGTTCCCGGGCCAGAAGCAGAGATAGGTACGAATCTTTGCCGCCGCTCCAGGAAACAAATACTCTATCACCAAATTTGTTGTTATAGATCATCAGTTAATTTCTCCTTTGTTAGCGTTTCAAGGTGATCAACCCGGTTGTAGTAAACAACCTGGTAACTAATACCCTCTCGCCGGATCAGGCTGATGGAGGCGTTCTCAATTTTTAGATTCCAGAAGCTTTCGCGGTCAAGGCCTAAAACATGTTGAAGCAGCGCCCGGATCGATCCGCCATGGCTGACCACCACCGCTCGCCGGCAAGCCGGCTTGCGCGCTTCCAGTTCTTTAAGAAAAGCCAGCATCCGCTTACTGACTTCTTCGACTGTTTCGCCCTCCGGGGCGGAACGGGTAAAGGGATCATCGAACCAGCGCCTGATTTTCTCACCCCAGCTGGACTCAATTTCATCGTAAGTAAGGCCTTCCCACAGGCCAAAATTAATTTCCCTTAATAATGCCGTGACCTCCGGCTCTAATCCACAGCATGCGCCAATCACCCGGGCAGTGTGGAAGGCCCTCTGCAGGTCGCTGCAGAAAACCCCTTCAATATTTTTGCCGCCCAAAAATAACCCCGCTTTTTCAGCCTGCTTAAGGCCCAGTTCGGACAAAGGAGACTCCATCCAGCCCTGGTAGCGTTTTTCTTTGTTCGATTCGGTCTCGCCATGGCGGACCAGGTACAATTCCATTTACTGCTCTGCTCCCTTCTTTTTCGAACCGACCTCCTGATCGTCTGCTGTTTCCTCTTCCCTATTGCTAACTCTGGCATCTTCAAATGTGGCCATTTCTAAGGTTATCCGGGCAGAGGCTTCAACCAGGTGCATGGCCAGAACAGCGCCGGTCCCTTCTCCAAGGCGCATCCCCATTTGAATATAGGGCTGCAGGTTGAGATAATCCATCAGCAGGGCATGACCCGATTCGGCAGAAAGATGAGAAGGCACCAGGTAGTTCCAGGCGGCGGGGCACATTTTCACCGCAGCCAGGGCCGCCGTGCTGGATATGAACCCATCGATCACGACCGGAATACGCCTGGAGGCGGCTCCTATGATCAAACCGGCCAGGGCGGATATTTCCAGCCCCCCAACCAGGCTGAGCACCCCGATCGGGTCTGCCGGATCGGGTTTATGCATATCCAGGGCTTCGCTAACCACTTGTTGTTTGTGGAGCAGCTTCTCATCATCAAGCCCGGTTCCCCTGCCTACCACCAGCGAAGTTTCATAGCCACTGAGGGCGGCCATAACAGCGCTGCTGGCCGTAGTATTGCCGATGCCCATTTCTCCGGTGGCAAGCACCTTGATTCCGTCTTCTGCAGCCTCTTGAGCACAATCAATTCCGGCCATTAAAGCTTCCAGCGCTTCCAGGCGGCTCATGGCCGGACGGCGGCGAAAATTATCGCTGCCTGCTTTGACCCTGACCCGTTTAACGCCGGGCAGGTTGCTGTCAACCTTGACTCCAACATCCACAACTTCCACTTCCACTTCACCCTGGCGGCCAAATACGTTGATCGCTGCCCCACCACCGGTAAAGTTGGCTACCATCTGGGCCGTTACTTCTGAAGGGTAGGCGCTGATCCCTTCTTCAGTAACGCCGTGGTCGGCGGCCATTACTACAACCCGCTTACGAGAGCCCACCGGGAAAAAATCGCCGTTAATCCCGGCCAGCTGAATAGCCAGGTCCTCCATTCTCCCCAGGCTGCCCTGCGGCTTGGTTAAAATATCCATGCGCGCGCGGGCCCTCTTAATTGCCGCCTCATCAAGCGGCTTAATGCTCTCAATAATTTCCAGAACCTTCTTCTCCATTCTTTCCTGTTCACTCATTCTAAAACTCCTTTCCATTTGCCAGGTTAAAACAATCCCTAACCAGGCTGCTATTATATAGTGTTCCTAAGACTGTAATCTTTGCGATTTCAGCAAACCCCGCCCCTCACCAGCTCATAAATCTTCTTCATATCCAGACTTTTCCGCACCGTATCGGCCAGGATATCATATTCTTTTTCCTTAAAGTCGCGGTAATTTTCATAAGGCAGACCTTTTTTTTCTGCCAGACCCCGGCGGCGGCGCAAAACATTGAGCAGCTGCCTGGTCCAGGCCAGGTTGTCGAAGATGCCGTGCAGGTAGGTGCCAAAAACATTTCCCTTTTCATTAACCGCTCCTTCCCAGTGACCCGTGGTTTTTACGTAAACCGGGTGCTCCACGGAGCGGTATTCAGTTTGCCCCATGTGGATTTCATACCCTTTTAAGGGCTGTTCGGAGCTCATTGCTGAAAAAAAACCAGCATCGCTGTGGCGCCAGGCGGCTTCTACCTGCCGGGTTGACTTTTCTTTTTCCATTACCGTTTCCATATCCAGAAACCCGAAACCCTGCACTTCCGGATAACTGCTTTCAACCCGGTCCGGGTCCAAAATCCGCCGGCCGAGCATCTGGAACCCTCCGCAAATGCCCATCAAAAGCCCTCCTTGTTCAACATAATCCTGCAGAGGGCCTTCCCATCCGGCCCGGCGGAGTTGAATCAGATCTTCGATCGTATTTTTCGATCCGGGAATGATTAACAGATCCGGTTCATCCATTTCCTCCGGTTTCCTGATATAGGCCAGGTCGATATCATCGTCAAGTTCAAGGGGATTGAAATCGGTAAAATTGGAAATACGCGGTAAAAGCAGGACCCTGATTTTCAAACCCCGCCCGCCGGGTCGTTGTTGGAAACGGTCGGTAACGCTGTCCTCATCATCCAGGTTAATTCTCATAAAGGGGACTACCCCTAAAACCGGCCTGCCGATCAGATCTTCCAGCTGTTTAAGTCCGGGCTGCAAGACCTGTAGATCCCCCCGAAACTTGTTAATGATGACCCCTTTAAGGAGTTCCCGCTCTCCGGGTTGAAGCAAAGCCACCGTTCCATACAGAGAAGCGAAAACTCCACCACGGTCAATATCACCGGCAAGCAAAACGGGAGCGCCCAGACGCAGGGCCAGACCCATGTTAACCAGATCTTTATCCCTTAAATTAATTTCTGCCGGGCTGCCGGCCCCTTCTATAACAATAATGTCGTGTTCCCGGGCCAGATTGTTAAAAGCTTCATCTATAACCGGAAGCAGGGCTTCCTTCCACTGCATGTAATCCATGGCAGGCATGTTCTGCCTGGCCTTGCCCATAACAATTACCTGTGAGCCCTGGTCGGAGGTAGGCTTCAACAGAACCGGGTTCATGTTGATATCCGGCTCTATCCCGGCCGCTTCGGCCTGCATAACCTGGGCTCGCCCCATCTCCAGCCCCGCGCCGGTTACATATGAATTGAGGGCCATATTTTGCGCTTTGAAAGGTGCAACGCTGTAACCATCCTGTTTGAAAATTCGGCACAGGGCGGCAGCGAGCAGGCTTTTCCCGGCTGAAGAAGCCGTTCCCTGCAACATGATCATCCCTTTCATCAGCCTTCACCTCCCGGAGATTTTTCTTTTTCATGTCTTTTTTGTTCGCCCTCTTCGATGTGATCGGCCCGCAGTTTTTTTATATAGGTTTCCATTTCTTCTGCCAGGCGGATATTTTCCGGGCGGTTTAATACTGCCACCCGTAAATAGCGCCGGTCCAGGCCGTGGAAATTGTCGGCCCGCCTGATCAGCACTCCCCTGCGGGCCAGGGCATCCTGGCATTCAGCAACATCAAATCCCGCTACCGTCGCCCGGGCCAGGAGGTAGTTGGCCGCTCCCGCAAAAACCCGCAAACCGCCCGTTGCCTCCAGTTTATCTATGAGAAAGCGCCGTTCTTTTTCAATCAAGTCCAGGGACTCTTCTAGGTAGCCTTCCCGGGACAAGCAGTAAAGACCGGCCTTCTGGGCCATAATATTAACCCGCCACGGATCCCCCCAGCGGGTCAGCTCTGATATTTCACTTTCAGGGCCGATTAAAACACCCAGTCGCAGACCGGGCAGAGCCCACAGTTTGGTCAGAGAGAGGGCAATCCATAAATTGCCCGATTGTTTATGGCGCAGGCTCTGTTCCGGCTGGCCAGTAAGTGGAATAAAGCTTTCATCGATCATAACCAGGGCTCCCTGCTTTTCTGCAACCCGGACCAGATCAAGAAGCCCTTTTCGGTCATACAGCATCCCGGTCGGATTGGAAGGATTGCAAAAAACAACCAGATCCCCGCTGCCTATCCTGTTGTTAAGAATACCGGGATCGAAATTTTCCCCGGGTGGCAAAGGGAAACGCTCTACCCGGGCCCCGACCAATCGGGCTGCCCTTTCGTACTCGGAAAAAGTCGGGGCGGGGACAAAAAC
>PWFM01000090.1 GCA_003553895.1 Syntrophomonadaceae bacterium
GGAGCGTATCAGTTGGGGCGAGCAGGCCGTCGACTACGCCGGTTTCAATATTCTCATATGATGCTCCCATACCGAAGGAAACCGGGTTAGCCCCGAGGGCGCTGACCCAGGGAATGGTCCCGCCAACGGCCCTGATATCAAGGCCGTCCAGGTCTTCCATCGTTTCGACCCTGGTATTGGTCATGAAGTCGCCGGGCCCGGTGGCCCAGAAGTGCATGATTTTGACGTCGGCATATTCTTCCTGCAGGGGCTCATACTGTTTCCAGGCTTCATGCATGGTCACTGAAGCGACCAGGGCATTGTCATTCTGGAAGCCGGGTTGTTCAAAAGCGTCTGTAATCGGGAAGACCCCGGGAGTATAAGCGGGGCAGGTAGTAGCGATATCGGCAACCCCGTCGGCAGTCCCTCCGTAAAGCTCCGGCATTTCAAGCAAAGACTGGGCGTAATGCCAGTTAAAATCAATGGTGTGAGGAGTTTCTGCCTCTACACGATCTTTAACTGTCTGGGCCCAGCTCTTATGTCCCTCTGCCACCTGGAAATCGCCTTCCGGCCAGAAAGTGGCAAATTCAAGGGTAAAACTTTGTCCCTCTTCTTCCGGTTCATCCACCGGATCTTCTTCCGGTTCATCTACCGGTTCTTCCGGTACTTCTTCTGCCGGTTCACAACCGCTGATTGCGGGCACCAGCGCCAGGGCTAGTATCAGTATTAACAAGAAAAGCTTAGTTTTCATTACTTGACCCTCCTTCTGATAATAAAAAGCTTATTCACAATCACCTTTGCAAACTCTAACCTGCCTTTGCTGTTATTGTTCTGTTACTGTTCTATAAGATCACCTACTTTGAGAAAAATGAAATTAAACTAGGCAATGCACCCCTTAAAGTGGTTTATATGCTGTGTACATAACAATTGCCAAGAGATAGCGATTCTGTTTTACGGTTCCAAGTGCGCAATGAGAACAGGGGTGCAAGGGGCTGCCGGACAAAAAGGTTTAAAATACGCTAATATTTCTGATAATAATATGCTTTAGTCTAACACAAATTTTTTTAATAATCAATACTGATTTTTTATTAAAATTACTTTAAACGATTTAATATCATTTTGATTAACAATGCTCAACATTGTTAATACTGTTTTCCAATCGATAAAAAGGTTTTCTATAAACAGGATCCATGTATTATGAAATGTCTTGTTCAGATAATTTTTTCTTGTTGCAGCAGGAATAAAGAGACAGATGGCGAAAAAAATATGCGAAAAGATAAAATGTTGACACTAGGACAAATAAAATTAATTAACTAAGAGGAGGCAAAATATGTATTCAAAAGTCTTTATTCCGTACCGGGGGTATTACAGCACCCCGTTTTCCCGCTGGCAGGGAAGCCTGGCTAATGAAAATGCTATTGAGCTGGGCGCCAGTACCGCAAAAAAGTGGTTTGGGGAAAAAAAGATCGACCCTGATATTTTTGAATACCTGGTCTTTGGAAAAACAATAGGCCAGCCTTACACCTTCTATGCTTCGCCCTGGGCAGCGGGTATGATGGGGGCGGAAAATATCACTGCAGTTCATATTTCTCAGGCCTGTTCGACTTCGACTACCTGCATCAACATGGCGTCAATGGGTATTGAAACGGGCCTTCACAAAACAGTTTTTTGCCTCATGGTTGACCGCACATCCAACGGTCCCCACACGGTTTGGCCCAATCCTTCCGGTCCGGGGGGGCAGGTTATTTCAGAAGACTGGGTGATGGATCACTTTGGAAAAGACCCCTGGGGCGGGACTTCCATGATTCAGACCGCAGAAAATGTAGTCCGCATGGCCGGCAATATTAACAGGGAAGAATGTGACGCCGTCACCCTGAAGCGATACGGGCAGTACGAGGAAGCGCTGCAAAATGACCGTGAGTTTCAAAAACGCTACATGTTTCCGGTTGAATATACTATCAGCAGGAAAGAAAAGGGATTACTCGAAGCCGATGAAGGTATCACCCGCACTACGGAAGAAGGGCTAAAAAAACTAAAACCGCTTCTTCCGGACGGCGTCCACACTTTTGGATCGCAAACCCATCCGGCAGACGGTAATTGCGGCCTTATAGTAACAGATAAGGAGCAGGCCCGCCAGTTAAGCGCAGATCCTGCGGTTGAGATCGGGGTAATATCCTACGGTTTCAGCCGGGCTCCGAAGGCACACATGGC
Source organism: Syntrophomonadaceae bacterium (assembly GCA_003553895.1). Taxonomy (GTDB): domain Bacteria; phylum Bacillota; class Dethiobacteria; order DTU022; family DTU022; genus B1SED10-74M. Next base: position 2,191 of record PWFM01000090.1, read on the forward strand.
CATTTCGCCCGTCCCTTCGGCCAGAATGGCCCTGGAGAAGGCGGGGTTGAGCATCAAAGATATTAAGGTAATTAAAACCCACAACCCCTTTGCCGCCAATGATATATACATGGCCAATGAATTCGGGATCGATGTAATGGGTTTTAACAATTACGGGAGCCCGATAATATTCGGTCATCCCCAGGGGCCGACCGCGGGACGCTGCATTATTGAAATGATTGAGGAACTGGTAATGAATGGCGGCGGTTATGGCTTGTTTACCGGTTGTGCCGCCGGTGATACCGGTGCGGCCATGGTATTAAAGGTAAGCGGGTAGGTTTGCTTCTCGAACCGGTAAAATGGTTCAAACGAATTTAAACTGTTGTTATAAAAACACGGGTTGCTGCGCTCAAGCGCAGCCTTCCCGTGTTTATTACAACCTGTCTTTTTACTAAAACAAAGGGGTGTCCTATTCTTTTAAGTAACCAGGGCAAATAAATGTCCTGCGCCTTGCCCGGGATTATGATGCCTGTCTAAGACCAGGCTTATAAATACCCCTTCGTTGCCATGGAATAATGCGGCAAGAGCTACTTAACGATCATTATGTTCTTGGCAAGGCAGTTGGCCACGGCATTGCTTACGCTGCCCAGCAGGACCCCGCTGATCTTGCCCAGGCCCCTGCCACCCAGGATTACAAGCTCAAAATCTTCCTCATGAGCTATTCCACAAATAATATCGGCCGGGTTTCCTTTTTCCAGCCTGGTATTAGCTTTTATTCCCTGTTCTTCGAAGGCTTCCGCAGTTTTTTTCAGCACTTCTTCACCGGCATTAACCAGTTCTTCTTCTTTTTTTCGGTACGAGGCGAAGAAGTCATAGCCCTGCTGGGGGTTGACTTCGATAACGTAAAGAATTGTCACTTCTGTGTCAAATTTTTTGGCCAGCTTGATGGCCTGTTCAATCGTGTTTTTTGAATGTTTGGAACCATCGGTAGCCAGTAATAATTTATCCATGGACAACCCACCCCCTTTCAATGTTATTTATGCCTTACCATTATTCTCTAAAAACCTGTTTTAACCGGTTTTTGTTAACATTTTCAGTTCAATCTTTAGTATACAGCAAATTTTGAATATAAACAAGCTTATCATATGTTTAATGCCTGACAAAAGTTGGTTTTTGCCGATACCTTTTACCGGCTAATTTTTAGCCAGCAAAAAAAGGGCTTAAGCCGGGTTTAGCTTTTCAATTTGCCAATGCCCTGTTCCAGGTAGCTAGTGGCCATTGCCCGGTAGTATTCAGCGCTGGATTCCACCCACATCAGGGAGGCGCCGGCGATTTCTTTTTTTATTTTAGCCGGGCTTCCCGCTGCCAGGCGCCGGGCCGGAATTTCCATGTTATCGGAAACCACACTCCCGGCGGCCACCATTGCCTGCTCACCGATCACACTGAAGTCCAGCAGGACGGCATTTAAGCCGATGATTGCGCCATCGTGCACTGTACAGTTGTGCAGGACCGAACCATGGGCGACGGTTACCTTGTTCCCGATGATTGTTTCGCCTTCGGCCATGGTATGGACGACCACATTGTCCTGGATGCTGGTGTCTTTTCCGACGATTATTCTGCCAAAGTCTCCCCGCAGGACGGCGCCAAACCAGATGCTGGCCCCCGATTCGATAACTACATCCCCGATAATAGCGGCTGTAGGAGCTATAAATGCTCCGGGAGCGATTTGCGGTTTTTTACCGCTGAATTCCATGATCATGGTGGTTATCTCCTTTCATAATTAAGGCGGAATGTTATGGCCGGTTAAAGATGTAACACAGAGTTTGCAGCTATCTGCCGACCGAAAGGATTGTTCACTATGTTTTTATCTACTTTCTAAAGACGGTGCCCCTCAGCAGGGCTACTTTATCTTCGCCCCGATATACGGTCATCCGGTATATTCCGGTCGAGCGGGTCAGGTGTTCTTCTTCTGCTACCGCAGTCAAGCGATCGCCGCTGACGGTGCCCTTAACGTAGTTTATGCTTATATGCATGGCCAGGGCTGTCCCCCGGGTGTTGGAAGCCAGGCCAAAAGCGGTGTCGGCCAGGGTAAAAAGGGCTCCGCCATGCGTGACACCATTGAAATTGTGCATATCTGGCGTTACGACCATGCTAACCCGGGCATAGCCGGCCTGGACCTCTTCAAGTTCGATGCCAAGTTTCCAGGGGAACCTGTCTTCCCTGTAACGCTCCCTGAGCATTTCTGAAAGGTCTGTTTCCGTGTAATCCAAGTTTTTAAGCCTCCCTCATTGA
>PWFM01000180.1 GCA_003553895.1 Syntrophomonadaceae bacterium
AGCTGATAGCAACGAAATTGATCTAGAAGAAATCTACAAGCAGGCAGACCGGTTGATGCTTAAAGATAAGCTCACTGCACGCGGAAAACTTAACTGGTGATATAACCAACCAACGATTATCCGGATCAGATCAAAGATGCGGCAATCATCTTCTTCTCTCAAGCAGTTGCAATACCTTATTTATTTACTTCAAGGTTTAAAAAGCCTCAGCCAACATTAACTGGAAAGGCCATAGAACACGTCAATACCTTCTGTCAAGCTCATTTGCAAACCATTTTCTATACGCTCGAAAAAATCCATTTCTTCAGCTATTTCGGGCGGTGGGAGGAACCTAAACGAAAAATGGTGCTGCACACTATCTACAACCAGGGCTCCAGAATCACCTTTCCCTTTTTACTAGCTGAACCAATAATGAGGCTGACAATTCCATACCGCCCTGCTCTTTCCAGGAACCTTTTTGTGTAGGGGATCCATTTATGCTTGTATTCACCAGAGCAGCCAAGAAGTCTGGGTTAGAACTTCTTCTCACCTGCCTGTTAAGGCAATCAATTAGTCAGCATCAAAGGTAGATTGAAAACCTTAACATAAAAAGAAACAGAACAAACCTTAAAGACCTGAAGAAAATTTCAGGCCTTTAGTTTTGACAATCAAAGAGGGCTACATCCTTAAAAACTTTTTATACTTTGCTTTGGACCTCCCCATTCCCAAATAGTTATTTCGGAGGAGCCCATAAAAACAACAAAGCCAGGATAGCCAAGAATATGGTTAAAAGATAAGGGTTCCCCAGGTATTCACCGAAAAATAAGAGCAGGTTTCCCACATAGGGTATCTTCAACAAGTAGTCCCCCAAAGGGATTGCAATTCCTGCAATCCACTCCGGCTTTATAGGGGGGTAATTCATTTCTTGGTCTGTACTGTTGCTGGCATCACCACGGGTAATAAATCCATTTTCTCTGTCACCGCCAACAATGCGATGCATGACCCAGTTGTGGTTCCCGCTTTCTTTTGAGGAAAAAACAATAACCTGGCCGGTTTTGTAGTTAAAATTTTCTCCTGTGGGCAAAAGAAAAACCAAATCACCACGTGTTAAAACCGGCTCCATACTCCATGAACGAACAGCAGCAGCAACAGTAGGCTTGCCCACTATGTTAGAAATCAACGGACTACTACCCAACAAGACAAGTAACAAAACTGCCATATACAGGCCTACTTTTTTATACATGTTACTCCTCCTCAAGCATATGTTGCATATAGTCCAAATTAAGTAGAAAATATAAATTGCTCTTTAGCGGGCTTTGTAAAAGAAGAAGGCTGTGGTGATTATGAGAACTACCTGGTTAAAACCTGAGCATGCTGTCTTTCTTGAGAGCAAGAGCGCCTATGGCCAATCACCGGGCCTCTATACATCCATACTCATCAATTAAAAGACAAAAGGTTTCTACAACCCGTGGATCAAACTGAGACCCGGCACATTTCTTTAATTCTTGCACCGCTTCTTCGCTGCTGCAGGATTTCTTGTAAGGACGCCCGGCAGTCATGGCTGTAAAAGCGTCGGCGACAGCCAAAACCCGGCATTCAACAGGGATTTCATTTCCTTTAAGTCCCAGAGGATATCCTTTGCCGTCCCACCGCTCGTGGTGCTTTAAGATTAGTTCAGCAATAGCGGAGAGTTTATTTGAAGTCCTGGCCAGACGGTAGCCTTTTTCCGGGTGCAAACGAATTACTTTTTGTTCTTGATCATTAAGGCTTGTTTTTTTATTAAGAACCTTATCGGGAATATTAGATTTGCCCAGATTATGAAACTTGGCCAATAGTTCCAGCGTCTCCATATCCCTGGAACTTAAACCAAGATTGTTAGCCAGGGCTTTACATATGGAAAGAAGACGGGGATAGTCATCTGATCCAAAAATGTTATCATTCACAATAGCTGCGGGCAAACTGTAATAACCAAGCCGATGATTTTTGAACCGTGAACATATCTTATCCTTGTACATCAGCTCGTCTGCAGTACTAAGCACTTCTTCAAAAGATTGCTCACTGCTTTCTGCCGTTGCCACACCGACGGCCAGGCTCAAAGGTACCCCCCTGTTCTCTCTATTATACAGCTCAACATTGTTCTTAATCCGGGAGGCAGCATTTTCAGCCTCAGCTTTGTCGATATTCAATAACACAGCAGCAAACTCGTCCCCACCAATACGGGCCAACACTTCATAGCTGCGCAGGGATGACTGTAACACTCTGGCCGCTTCCTTTAAAAGTTCGTCCCCTTTTTCGTGCCCAAAGGCGTCGTTCACAGCTTTTAAACCATTTACATCTGCATATATTATCGCAATCGGGTAATTCCGGCTGTGTGATAAACGCTTAATTTCTTCTTCAAAATAGTTACGGTTATATAAACCGGTTAGCAAGTCACGCATCCCCATGTAATCAAATCGGCGATTAGTTAAAACTCTATCTATAATATCCCTGCTAATACCTCTAAACCCAACTACTTTATCATGGCTTTCTAATATGGGAGTGGCACTGGTTTCAAAGAAGATCTGATGATTGCTTTTATTGATCATCTCATGTTGAAGTTGATATAAATTAATTCTATTTTTAGCCGCATCGGTAAGGGCAGTTTTAACTTTCCGGGCCTCTTGTGGTTTCATGAAAGAATAAATACTTTTACCCAGTATTTCAGACCGGGTATAACCGGTCAAATTTTCAACTTGAATGTTAGAGTAAGTAAAAATCCCTTCTTCGTCTATTTCCCAGATCCAATCAGTAGCGTTTTCTACCAGTTTTGAAAATTTATCCTTAAGCTCCCGATTCTTCTCCTCCTCCAGCCAGCGCAGCTTTAGGCCAGTTATCAGTTCACCTACGGCCTCGAGAAGCTTTACCTCTTCAGCCGAATAATCGCTTTCAAAAGCATTTCTTTCAAAGTCGACAAAACCAAGACAACCTTTTTGGTGGCACAACGGCACAAGAACAGTTAAGCTATTACCCCCACCTAATCCATTGATCCCTGCCTTGGATTTTCCTGAATTGAATTTCCTTGAAGAAAAAACTGTTTCACCCTTCAAGTGTAATTTTAATACAGATTTTAATTCGCTTAACGGTATCCTTCCATACTGCCCTGAAAAAGATTTATCTTTGGCCGGCCAGTTATAGTCAACATAAGCCTCGTCATTGTTAAAATCATATGAGAACAAGTAGAGCCGGTCTGCGCGGATTATATGCCCCACCACATCTAGAATAGTTTCAATTACCAACCGGTAATCGGGGGGATCCGCCCGAAGAGCACTGGCAACTATTTTAAACAAAACACCAAAGAACTCTTCTTGTGAAGAAGCACAAGAAGATATCTGCTTTAAATTAATTGGTGTCCATTTATTCTTATCGATAGCCCTCCCCTCCCCGCAAGAAATACTTTTCAGACACTAACCCGCCATCCGGTTTGCCTTCCCTTGAAGATTATTAAACCAACCAATCATCTTGCGGTCATTGATCACCGCAAAACGTTTCGATCCGGCTCCAAGATTGGATTTGCTTGAATAAACCGCTTTATCCGCATTTTTCAAAAGCCCTCCCCTAAAATCAACAACCACCACCCCGTGTTTATCTAAATACTTATTTAGCTGCCTTTGGATATTGACATGCCATTTTTTATCCTTCCACCGGCCAAGTTTGCGGCCTACTATCTCGTATTTGCCATCCTTTCCGGGCACTAAAACATGTATGCTGGTGGCATAAAGAAACCACCACAGCAAGGGGATTAACAGCATCAAGAGAAAGGGCCAGTAGTTATAAAGTTCAATCCCTGCTTCCCTGGCAGCAGCGCCGGGATCTTCAGGGGAAACAACAATCTCTTCACCCGGCCTTTCCCCCATGTCTTCCTCTAACACAAGTAATGGCCTTTGATCGAGATCCGTTCCAACATCATCATCAGGAAGAGGCTCATCGGTGGGTTCTTCGAAGTCCGCTTCAATATCCGTTGACTCGGGTAAGTCAAGATCACCTTCCGTAGTAGCCGGCGAAGACACCAACCCATTACCATACTGGGCAGCATGCACTGTAATATCACATAAGTAGCTTTTTAGTTCATGTTTGGGGGGAGTGGAAAAAAGAAAATTAACCTTACCGCTTCGACCCTGCGCTTCTAAAATTATAACTTCCTCCGGATCCCAGGTGTCGCCTTGCGAATTACTTACACTCATCAGAAATTTGCCTGCCCGGTTTAGTTCCAGCAGGTCTTCACCCAGGGTATACCAGACTTCCAACTGGCTACCGCTTATATTTTCTACCAGGAATAGATCTTTGTAATAATAAATACTGCCCGGTTGAAAGCCATACATCTTATCATTTCTGCCCCTACCCGGACTAAAAACCAACCTATCTACTTCAACACTTACAGTGCTGTTTGAGCTGGTATCAGTTTTCACCAGGGCAAACAGTGAAGGATCTGAGGCAACAGAATCAGGCAGGGCCAGTACAGCTATAGCAGCTGTTGCCATGTATAAAAGGATAACCAGTATCAGCAGAATTCTTTTCATTGGTGCCAGACCCTTTCCAAGTTGTGGTTCTACTACCTGGTTCTAGCTTAACTGCCCATGGTATTTTGCACAACGAGCCTGGGTTGTATATTTATATAAGCCGCCGGGAGTATATTTTCATGCACCTTCAGTAGCACTGCTTCTACACATTAGTCAATTTTAAAATGACATTTAATCACTTTCATCTTCTTCAGAGCCATGTTCCACGCTGTGCTGGAAGTGTTTTCCTGAGGAATCACTTGAAGGCTGATCAGATGGAATTAAATCCCACCATGTACTTCCTGTTGTCCTTCTCGGTGGAGTTACTCTCTCATCTTCAGGTTCTTTTTCGCTTTCTCCGGTTTTCGCCTTTGGTTCAGAAATACTTTGCCCTTCTTCCTTTGTGTCATTATCTACTTCTTGCTTTTCCTCACTGATTTCATAAAGATCATCTTTCATTTTATAGATCTCTTCTGCTTTTTCCAAGGAAGGCTCATCATGCCGGTAAGATAGCTGTAACCACTGAGTCAAACTATCTTTCTGCTCAGTTTCAAGATCACCTTCAAATTCGCTATCAGGAGGTGATTGACAGCCGGTGAAGACCGTAAAAGATATTAACAGGATAAGAACTGACGCCCTCTTTAAGATAACCATGATGCCCCCAATGACAATTACCCAACATTCAGAGTATTTATTATAAATCTATTTTACCGGCCATCAAAGTACATTCTCAACATACCGTGGGCGTATGTTGTCATACGCCCACGGGAGTAGAGATAGAGCTGTTTAGGCAGCCCGGACCTGCGATATTATTAGCAGGTTGAGGCTACTACGGCGATCCATTCTTTCTGGATCGGCGGATAACCTAAATCTTGTTCAGCCTGGGCTTTAGTATCTCACTGGGATGATAAATCTGGAAACCCTATTTATCAGCCCAGGGTTAAACCAATCCAGTGTAAATGCATCACGGCAACAACCAGGTGTATTATTAGAAAAAATGGAATGCTATGCTGCGGCCATTTTATTTTTTGATCGTAAATCGCAAAATTAAGTACTTCTAAAAAAAACAGTGATAACACTAATTTCAGGACCAGGGTCAAAAGCGGGTAAGCATTAAACCCGGCCGCCATAACCGGGTTTCCCTCAACTATGACACCCAGCTGTAACCCATAAAAGGTTGCCAGCCCGTCAAAGACCATTAACAGGTATAACAGCTTAAGGCATAAGGGCCATCTTGTAATCCTTCCGGCAGTATTAATAACAGCCACACCCTTTAGACCCAGTAACATCATCCCAACTGCCAGTCCCCAAATTATCAACTATCCGGGCTAAAACTAAGGTAACAACAAAAAACAGTAACTGTGTTATCAGGACTTCTATCTGTAGCGATTAAAACAACCAGGGCTGGATGAGAAGTTATAGTATTTGATGAAGTACAGTTACATCAATAACAGGAAAGGTTTTTATTATACTTACAATTAACTTACACCCCCGGCATATTAATCACAACAGACCGGGGGTGTATCTTATAATGACACTCGGGAGTATGGGAAATACTTGCAAAGTAGTATATGAATATACTACCCGGGGAGCATCTTCTCTACAGTGCGGGGCGTACATTTGCAATTACTCCTGGATTAAATATAAACGACTCAGGTAGCCCGCGGCCGCAGTATAATCAGCAGGGCTAAAAGAGCCAACATGGTTGAAAGAAGAAAAGTGTTTTTTAGTTGTTCGCTGAAAAAAAGAAACAGGTAACCGATAAAAGGCACCTTTAAAACATCATCACCGGCTGCAGGGGCTACTCCAGCGATCCATTCTTGCTGGATAGGTGGGTAACGGCCATCTTGATCGATCTGTGCATTAGCATCCCCTTTAGTGATAAAGCCGGTTTCTTCACAGCCGCCGACGATGCGGTGCATGGTCCACTCATGGATCCCGTTTTCCTCAGAGCGAAAAACAACTACCTGATCTTGTTTGTAGTCATAATCATCGTTTGTAGGCCGTACAAAGACCATGTCACCGCGGGTGAGGACCGGTTCCATGCTGAAGGAGCGAATAGCGGAAAAAGGGGCGGGCGTTTGAAGCAGAACTGAAATAAAGGGGGATACGCTTAAGAATATCATACTTAGTAGTATGATTATTATTAAAGTCCGCTTATAAGATCCCACTCACCTCACACCCCTAAAACAAGTCATGATCATAAGCGCATATTACACACCTAACCTGATTTTATCTTTCCTGCTATAAATGCTCATCAACCCAAAGATGTAATTTTTATGGGTCCAAAGTAGTAGAGTGGCTACTGCTAAAGTAGGGGTTTTTATAATGCCAGAAGCATTTTAGAGCATATCGTTAAGTTGGTTCATAAGTAAATTAAGCACAGACGGGAATTATATTCATAATTACCATCTGCTTAAACATAAACTGAGAGGCATAATAAAAACCCCGCGGTGAATGAAATTCGCGGGGTATTGTTATACAGTATTTTTAAGCAGAAACCAAACTGGAAAATATTACAAAATAGGGGTTTACCGCTTTAGGACGGAATTAAACCCGAAAGCCTTACGTTTCCGTCAGGGCAACAGTTTTGAAGTTTAGTCCGATAGTGTCATGCTTTTTTTATTTATAAAACTTGTTCACCCCTGTTCAGTCTTGTATGAGGTTCTTGATTATCAGGCTGGAATTACTGGCTTTAGGCTTTATTCAGATTCCGCCTCGCGTTAGAAACAACTGCTCTCGGGTATAAGTTGCCACAGCCAAACCTTCAACGGTCTTTCCTGATTAAATAATACCAAGCCTGGTGTAGAAAAACAAACCCGAGTGAAAACTAAGTTCCACCCGGGCTTAAATTGCTTGACTTTACATTAGAACTAGCAAGCTATTACCATTCTTCTACTAAGGTGTTGGTCTTTTTTCAGCATAGATAACTAGATAACCTTCGTACTCATATAATTCCTCTCCAAATAGCGGATGGAATTGCACATCTACTGGTTTAGTATCATAGGTTGCACCATGACCAAGCCCGCGCTTTTCACCTGCTTCCCATGGTGTCATTATTCCTGTGCCACTAAATGTATAAAATTGTAGTCCTAAGAATTCGGGGACATCTGTTGCTAAATCGCTTACTACGTCAGAATCCCAATCCCAGTCATTTGCGTTGTATTCGCCTTCAACCCAACCCCACCATATATCGACTGTGTATTCTGTATTATTGACAATATCAAATAATCTTTCATAGTAATAACGTGCATCTGGCTGGAAGCCGACACCAAAGTCAATCACCATTACTTCAGCCCCACCACTTTCTGTCCAAATTACTTCGCCGTGATCATCTTCATTCGGAATTAACGCCAACTTAGCGTCTCCTGTATTAACTACTTGAAAATCCATACTACTCTGTACTGTTGCACTTGTATAAGCCATTGCTGCAATAATACCCGACACCAACAACAAACCAACAATCAATACAATACCAAACTTTCTCATCTTAACCTCTCCTTTTTAATTGATTTTTCCAAGGCCGCATATAGATAACCTTGATTTGCTTATATCTTACCTTCCCCTCTATCCATCAGAAACAGACCGCAGATGTATCTTTAAGGAACCCGGGTAGTGTTTTTTCTGCTCATTTTGTCGTATTTAAATCTACTGCGCTGGGAGTAGAAATTAAAAAAAAGACAGGGCACAGGTGCCCTATCTTGACTGCTGTTTCCTATATTGTTCCAAAGTAGCCAGCCCACAAGCATTAATCTACCGGATTAGCTTTTACCTGCAGTGTTCCTTCATAGCTAACTTCACCTTCAGCGATAGTAACTGTAAAATCCACACTTGTAAAATCACCCGGTGGGAGGGTAGTATCATTTGGCGTAGCTGTTAATATATCCAAATCACTTTCCAAAGACAACTCGATCTCACTGCTGAAATTGTTCTTTATTCTAAATACATCATTAAACACAAACACTTTATCAACATCTTCTTCCGGGTCAATTGTTAATGCAAGCTTTAATACCCCTTTTGCTTCATCAATAATGGCCAAACCATCTACCGCTTGATTCTCACCTGGAATTAGTGCAAGCAAAGCTTGATCGGTGGAAACTATTTTAATTTCGGCTTTGCTCTGCACCGTAGCGCTGCTGTAAGCATTCACAGCCACTACCGCTGAACCAAGTAATAACAGCGCAGTGATCAAAATAACTACTTTTTTAAAACTTAAAACCCTCATTTTATCACACCCTTTATATTAAAAATCTATCCAAAAACAGAACTGATTTTGTCCTTTTTTTTCCTCCATTTTTTTACATAGACTTTACGAAACCGACTGTCAAAAAAGGGCACACAAAACATGGGCAAAGCCGGCACAATAGCAGTAACAGCGAATGCCAGCCAGATACTTATACCCCCAAGCATTTTTATTGCCCCAGGAGGCAAAAAAGGTAAAAACATGCCTATGGTGACGTTAGCCTGATGGATCCCTTCTTCCCTTGCATGCACAGTAGCCAAAACTTCATGTTTTTCTCCATCCCGGAGGGAAAAATCGCTATTTGTTAATTCCACCTGGGGGTCATTTGAAACCACCAGGTAGTAAGAGGGGATGCCGCCTAAATTTTGCAGCTCGGCAAGCTCAATTTCACGGCTTGTGCCCAACTCCAACCCCCCGATCTCGCTGCCCGTGATTGCTCCCGGGTTTTTGTCCACTCCATACGGAAAAGTGATAAACAGGCTGCCGATGAGCATTATCGCTCCCATCATAACTGCAAAAGCTGCTGCGCCAATAAAATAGAGGTGATGCTTTTGCATGGCTTCTTTTCTTTGCCTTTTTTTAGATTTGGTCACTTCATCTATAACCAGGATTACCGCCAAGATACCTAAAAATGATGGAATAAGGACAGGGCTATCCATGTTTTCTTCAAGCATCAGGGGCAGGTGGCCAATCAAAGGTATTTTGAACGGCACGTTGCCCAGCGTGGGTACTACCCCTTTAACCCATTCCGTCTCTATAGGAGGATACCTGGGGCTCTCCTGGTCCGGCCTTTCATTGGCATCACCCTTGGTTATAAAACCACTTTCAGCATCTCCGCCGACGATGCGGTGCATGGTCCAGTCTCTTACCCCTTCTTCCTGGGCGCGGTAAACTATTATAGCACCACTTGTAAGGTTTGAGCCTTCAGCAACGGGCAGGATAAAAACCATGTCCCCCCTGGTCATAAGCGGGGCCATGCTATAGCTTCTGATCGTCACTGCCAGGGTTGGCTGATCGAGCAGTAAAGTTAAAACAGGAGAAAGGATTAAAATGGCAAAAATGACGATCATTATGGTAATGCCAATATATTTCAGCACCTGTCTTCACCTCAAAAAGTAATTTCAGGCCGCTCTTTGCCCATTCCTTCAGAAAACCCGAGCAGGGCGGCTTGAATCCGGTCTTCAACTTCGAGCTTGGCCAGCAGGTTGGAAATATGCTTTTTAACCGTCTTTTCGCTGATATGCAGCTTTCCTGCAATGGCGCTGTTGCTTAATCCTGCAGAAACGGCATCCAAAACCTCAAGCTCTCTGGCGGTAAGCCTCTGCAGGGGGCTTTCCTCCCGGCCCTTGATGGCGCTTTCCATGACCTCCGGGTCAAAGTAGCGCCTTCCTTTACCAACCCGCCGGATCGCTTCAATGATTTCTTCAGGCAGCGATTCTTTTAAAATATAGCCACCCACTTTCAAAGAGAGGGCCTGAGTGATCTCATGAGGCGAGCCGTGTGCGGTTAAAACCAGGAAATAGCAGGAAAGGTTCATTTTTTTACATCTTTGCACCAGCTCTAAACCGCTGCCATCTGGCATTTTCAGATCAACAACCACCAGGTCCGGATTTTTAGCTTCGATCTCTTTTAGGCCTTCTTCGCAGGACGCAGCACTGCCGATAACATCGAGATCGGTTTCAAGGGCAATGGTTTGTTTGAGCCCATTTCGAACAACCGGGTGATCATCAACTATAACAATTCTCATTGTACGCTCCTCTCTGCCAGGGAATATGAATTGTCCTGGTGGGACCACTGGAGAAGACAGGTGATGCTTGTTCCTTCACCCGGCCTGGAATTGACCACAAGATCTCCACCGTGGCTGCGGGCCAGCTCTTTCATGTTGATCAGGCCGAGCCCGTTTCTGCCGCTGTCATTAAGTGCCTGTAAATCAAAGCCCCTGCCATCATCACAAACAGAAATTTTTACCCCATCACCGGTAGCCTGTAAATTAATCGTTATGGTATTACAAATGCCGTGCCGGACTGCATTGGAACCGGCTTCCCTGATAATACGGTAAATGGCGCTGCGCAAAGAGGAATTAATACCATTTAAACTTTCCTGGCAATCAAATAAAACCCGGACGCCATTTAACTGCTCCAGATCCTGCAGGTATGCTTTGATCTCTTCAGCAAATGGCTCCTTGTTCTTCTTTGTATCGCTCAGGTTATAGATGGAGACCCTTAATTCTTGCAGGCACCGGCGCGCTGTTTTTTGTAAGAGATGCAGCTGCTGCTGTCCTTCCGGGGGAAGATCAAACTTCCTGTTAAGCACATTTAAGCCGTGGATCAGGCCGAAGAGGTTTTGATTGACTGTATCATGCATTTGCCTGGCGATGCGATCTTTTTCCTCTGACAGCAATAATTTTTCAGACATTGCTTCCAGATAGCGCTTCTCCAGGGCGGCGGCACATAAATCGGCCAGGAAAACGAGGGTTTTAATGGATTCTTCGTCTTCTCCTGCAACCCTGCGGGTGAAGTAAGCAGAAAAGACACCAAAGATATTTGAACTTGACTTGATCCGGACCGTTACCAGTGTCCCGCCGTTTTTACTATTTCCTGATAGCATAGGGAGAAATTTTACTTTCCAGCCATTTTTTCTATCTTCAAACATATCTTTAATACAAGGATACCAGGTTTCTTCAGCCAGCGCTTTCCGCATGCCTTTAATGGCATAAATAACTTTACTTTGCTTATTTTGTAACCCTGCTTCCCTGGCCCAAATGATTGCCTTGGCCGCACCGGTCATCTCTTTGCAATAAGAGGTAAAAAGGTTGGCGATCTCCTGGGGATCTCCGTGGTGCGAAAAAACATCTATCGCTCCATAAAGGGCCTTAATATGTTCAAACTGCTTTTCCATGATCGCTTTTTGCCAGGACAGCCTGTCAATCAAGTGCAGCAAGAGCTGCCCGGCCAGGGTAATCAGGATAAAAATTAAAACAATATAAGCTCGCTCAGGCCAAATTGCCACAGTAAAATCAGGGTGCCCACTTACATATTGCTGCAGGTGAAAGGCTGCAGAAATAAAAGCGGCGCTCGCACCCCAACAAAAAAATTCGGGCGATAATGTGGTAGCCAATAGAACCGGGTTAATGGCATACCATAGAAAAGAACTGTCCAGGCCGCCGGTGAAAAGAAGGATGGCCAACAGACCGGTTAACTCAATTATTATTAAGCTTTTCTTTAATATTTCACTTCTTTGCTCCCTGTACACCCTTATAAATACATAAGCTTCCAGGTATAATAACAGGACCACCCCGAGTTTCAGGTAAAAGGGGGCATATGGCGGGCCCAAAAAATAAAAAAGGGAAGTTACCGTTAAAGAAATATAGCGAAACTTAATTAAAAGGGAAAATACATTTAAATTTTCCCAGATAAATAAATGTTTTACCAGAGCCTGAGCCTTCTCCACAAAGAACACCCCAGTATTGTAACGAATAATGGCTTTTGCCTGATTCAAGAATCAAGATTGCAGCCTGAAAAAGTAAATAGCCTCATCACCTGCTACATAGAACTGCACACTGATTCTTTTATTGTCATTTTTACTAACAACCTGCAAAACAGGCCTCTCAATTTCATCAGAAATACGCATCAGTTCCTTAATTTCTTTTACTTCTACCAGGAGGGCTTTTGGAGAAACCACCCCTTTTATTTCTGAGGCTTCAATAATCCTGCTGCCGTAACGTTTTTTAATCTTATTGTATTTAAAGGTGAAGGTATCTTTTAAATTACTTCTTTTTTTGCGGTAATCCACCACCGTATATCCCCCGGCTATCAGGGAAGCACCTAACAGGGGCGGGAATATAACCCTGCTTCGCGAAACATCGAGCGCTGCGCCCAAAAGCTTAAGGTAGTTCGGGCTGGTCTTAGTTTCCAGGGTTACTTCGTCATCTCCAAAAAAAAGTTCCCCTTCGGGATCGGTTTTTAGCATGGCTCCGTCTATAATAAATACATATTCTGCTTCCAAAGCTTTGTTGTTTTCTTCCTCTGAATTATAAAGATAGCTTTGAACAACAAGATTAAGATCGCCACGCGGCCTTACATCTGTTTCTTCAGCAATTATTTCGCTAACCTTTTTAGCTTGATTAACAGGCAGAACAAAGGAACTGGAAAATTGGATAGATTCATCTTCAGCTTGCAAAACCTCTACCGGGGGTTCAAAGGGGAGGCTTTTTTCCCACTGATCAGGTGCCCTTACCAGAACTTCAACTTTAAAACTTGCTTCATACAAAGGTATTGAAGTTTGATCCATATCAATAATTTCAGCTGTGGCATTAAATACCACTTCTTCGGTCAGGTTCGCAAAGAAAGGGGCTTCTTCAGGTCCCAGAGGATCAGTGCCTACCGGGTAAAGTGTTGACTCTACCGGGTAAACCTTATAATCATAGCTAACACATCGATACAAGCTCTGCTTTTGAACTTTTTCTGTCAGTACAGGAGGGGTTGCAAGAGCCCAGATGGTTAGTACAGCAAATAGAACAATCATAGCGATTAACAGGGGCGCGAATGCTTTTTTGGCTACCCTTAACACGTTTATACCCTCCTTAATTGTTAATCAAATCAAACTTATTGTTCGGTATGCTCATTGACTTCATGTCTAAAATAATCCTCAATGTTTATATCAGGCGTATTTCTTTCCTCTTCCCACTCTTTAAGCCAGTTTGTTTTTTCCTTGCCTTCATCTTCAGGTGCCTCTTCAAGGGGATCAATGGTTTTAGACTCGATTTCTGAATATGTTTCACCAAGGCGAACCCTAAACTGATATTCGCCGGGCTCTTTTAACACAAGCTCTTTACCGGCAGCAATTTCGAACCATCCTTCTTCGTCATCTGCAAATACTTCTCCAGGTGGGCAATGACGATATTCAAACCTTGCTTCTTCAGGTAAATCGCCGCATTTTTCTCCTTCAATATTTATTTGCTTACCCTGGTTCCAGGTAGCGATTAACAGGCCATCTTTTTCCAGGGCTTCTTTATCTAGTTCCAGTTCCCCAGCTTCGACTTTAATACCTGTTAAAGTTGTTTCTAACACAGCCCTACCCCCGTTAAAATCGGCATATACAGCCACCTCTATTGATGTACTGTCCACCGCTGGACACAGGTCCCCTGCCTGTAAAAATATTGGGTTACTTTCCCCTGGGGAAATGCTGTTTTTTTCAGAAGATAGAGACATGTCGAGATCTGGGTTTTCCAGGATATAACTCAATTCATAACGCAAATCCACATTTAGATGGTTGGCTATATCCAAGAGATAATCTTCGCTTATGCAACCCTGGGTTACAGAAACACCATTATTGGGCTGTAAGGAAATCAGGGCATGCGGGTTACTGACAGTCACTGAAACCTGGCTGTCCACTTCAGCGCTGCTGTAATTCTGGACCGCCACGCTACTCATTAACATGAGTAATGCCAACGTTAACAGAAGCATTGCTTTTTTCAACGAAAACAGCCCCTTTTTTTCTTTCTATCTTGTAGGAATAGATCTATAAGCGGGAATGAGTTAAGATTTACTGGAATAATAAACACCCTTTTATGGCATTATGGCGGAAACTTTCTTTTTCCGGATGCGAGAACACTCTCATCTTCATAAGCCGGTAGATTATCAATCTCTTTTTGCTTCCAGGTTCGCAAGTCGTACTCCGCCTGGGGAATGCCTGTTTCTTCCATTGCCTCTTGCAAGAGCATGAATAGTTCCAAGGAACTGCGGAATGTTCTTTTTTTATCTGTAGCTAGCCAGTGAATTTCACCCTGCCAGCTGTAGTTTTTTTTATACATAATCTTGAGCAAGAAATCTGCTGACCCTTCCCTGGTGGTTTTGTTTGTTTCTTTTGCTGTCAAATTCAACATATTAGCCTCCCCAGAAAAATGACACTGCGTTATTCTAAATAGAAGTTTAAACTGTGCATTGATAATATCACCGGGCAGGCTTATCACAGGCTTATCAGCAGCTTTACGTTTTCCTCAGCAGGGGCACATAATAACCTTGAGGCAACCACAGATCGAACTTAAAATCAGAATATTTTGCCAGTTATGACAGTTATATAATAGCTTTGGTAGGCTTCTTGAGAGCACAAAACAAGGCCCCGGCAGGAAAGTTAGCCGCGGCCTTATGAATCACGCTATAGTTTTTACAATCACCCGGTTTTCAAGTGGCTGACACTGGTTCGCACTACAACAGCAGTTTTTGTTTTGATTTTTTCATCAGCCTTATTCTTAATACGAAGCAGAACTTTTTCAGACATATTGATATCCATATCTATCAACAAAATCGCGAACTGAGATTCATTCCACCGGGAATAAAAATCCCCTTCACGCAGGTTATGCATAATCACCTTGTTAAGAGTATCCATTGCTTCATTTAATTCGTTAGGAGGCGGGAGCCGGTAATCCGGGCTGGTCAGGGTAATGATAGCCAAACAAAGGGGGCTGTTTTGTCTTTTAGCCCGTTTCCTTTCCAGCTGGCACAGCATGGTAAAAGTATCGGCCTCGCACAACAAAGATCCTTCTTCCTGCTCGTATAGTTCCAGAATAGTTTTAAAGTCCCCAATTCCAAATTCATGGCGCTTTTCCTTGTTTTTAATCACGCTATAGATCCGTTGTAGCGCTTCCGAAGGTTTGGCTCCAAATTCCTTGTAGAGCTGGGAGGTAATGTACTGGTAATGAGCCCTGGCCTGGGCTATTTTATCTACTTTAATCAAGGCATCTATGTAGTTTAAATGCAATTCTTCATCAAACTGCTCGATAATAAAAGCATTTTCACAAAGCTTTACTATTTCATTGTACTTACGGGTTTTTTTATAAATTTTTAGCAGATCCAAAACGCTTTTTAAAAAAAGCTGATGATAATGGAGCCTGGCCGGAGCCAACCAGTAAAGTTCCATAAATTCTGTAAGGTAGTCACCCCGGTAAAGCTCCAACGCTTCTTTGTACTTTTCCACAGCGCTTATAGAATTATCTTCCGAAAGCTCCACAGCCTCGCGGCAGCGCAATTCAAATTCCTCCACATCAAGCCAGTAAGCAGAACAACAGTTCCAACAATAACAACCCTGGGAATACACTATAGCGACATTTTTAGTAACAGTTTCCTCATCGCCAATTAGTTTGCGCAAGCGGTGAATCATATTCTTGATATTTTTCTTAGGATCAGACCATTCTTCATCAGGCCAGAGTGTCTCATATATTTTCTCTAATGGAGTTAACTTATGGCGGTAGGTAATCAGGTAAAGAAACAGTTCCCACGTTTTAGTAAAGCGTCCATGTTTAGCAGATAAATTCTCTGAACCCCTGTATACAGAAAACCGTCCCAGAGTGTAGATTTTTAATCCTCTTTCTGTCTTATTTTCCTTTAGAACCTGATTATCAGACTCTATCATTTCAATTACCCCTCCCAAACGAAAAGTGTAAAAATGAAGTGCCTATAATATCAGGTTAGAGGCCTATTCTCAATATCAACAGGTAAATCGATAATATACCTGAGAGGGCTTACTTGAAGATTATCTATGACTCAAACTGAATTCATTGTGGCACCATTGTGGTTATGCTTTAGTCCCCCTAAAGGCTTAATTACAGAAATTATTACCAGTTGAATATCTAGCAACATCAATTTCTAATGCTCCTCAACACAATTTGAATATTTTGATTAGCGCCTTTAATTACGCTCTGTTTATGAAAGCTTAACCTAAGACTACGATTTAAAGTTTTTCATTTACTGTCCGGCACAAAATAGGGGTAAATCTTGGTACGTACCACTACCGTATTTGATTTAATAATGTCTGTAGCTTTATTTTTTATCCGATCAGAAACCTTTTTTGCCAATTCAAAATCCAGGCCTTTTAATAGAATTGCGTACTGTGATTCGTTCCAACGGGAAAAATAATCACCGTCACGCAGGCTGAAAATAATAACATTTTTTAATTTCTCCATTGATTCTTGAAGTTCCTTAGGCGGCGGCAATCGATAATCAGGACTGGTCAGAGTGATAACAGACAAACAGACCGGACTGCTTTCTCGCCTCGCCCGCCTGTTTTCAACCCTACACATCAACGCAAACATATCGGCTTCACAGTGCAGGGCCCCTTCCATACTGTCATACCTACTTAAACTCTTTTTAAATTCACCGAAATCAAAATCCAAATTATTCTCTTTGCTTTTCATAAGAGAGTTCATTCTACGAAATGCTTCTGAAGGCTTGGCCCCAAATTCATGGTATAGCAAAGAAGTAATGTATTGATAGTGCGCCCGGGCCTTGCTTGTTTTACCTAACTTCAGCAGAGCCTCCATATATCTCAGATGTAATTCTTCCTCGAACTGATCGATCAAAAATGCCTTTTCGCAAAGACTAGCAATTTCATCAAAATTACAATTAGCTTTATATATAGAGAGCAACTCTAAGAAACTTCTTATATAAAGCTGATGGAAATAACGTCGTGCAGGTATAACCCATTCTTCACCGGACAACTCAGGAAGGTAATCTCCCTGGTAAATATCGAGAGCTTCTTTGTACTTGGCAGCTGCTTTTCTTGAATCATTTTTTAATAAAACACGGGCTTCATGGCATAGCGCTTCAAATATTTCTATATCTAACCAGTAAGGGATATTATTGTTCCAGCGGTAGCATCCCTGGGAATATACAATTGTAGTATTGTTATCAATATCAAGAATCTTGCGTAGACGCTGAACCAGGTTTTTGACGTTTTTTTTCGGATCCGGGCATTCCTCAGAAGCCCATAACAGTTCATGAATAGTTTCAAGAGGAGTTAACTTATGACGGTGAGTAATTAAATACAGGAAGAGAATCCAGGACTTATTAAGATACCCGGTTGTATTTGTCAGATGACGACCGCCCCGCTTTACGGAAAACTGACCCAGAGTGCAAATTTCGAGACTGTTTTTTTCAGTTGCCAGCTTGGTTTCACCTAAGGTGCTGTTCTCAAAAACACTCTGCCTGGTTAACGTCATAGCCCACCCCTCCGGTATTGTGGAGGGGCTGACATTTCATCGAGGTTTCAAAAATATTTTATGTTATTGCCAGCCCCAATTCCTTCTTCGACCTGATGCCAGCAAATTAAAACTAATGCGACAACACCTTGATATGCATTTTCGACATTACTTCAGTTGTTCCTGCCAAACTATTAATATTTTATAAAATTATTTAACATTTTCAAAAGAAGGTCTTTTGAAAATGTTAAATTTGTGCTATCTGAAAAGGGCATATATCGTGATTTGCTTAAGCTTTTTTCTTTTAATTACCTATCAGCTATTATTGAAAGAGTTTACCATAGTTAGCCAGATAAGCCCTCTTCCTCCGGTCATAGGTATTTGGCCCAGGGTCACTTTAAAACAACTGACTGAATCATATGGGAAATAATCCAAACTTAAAGGGTACGCCAATATAATCCCTCCTAAAAACGTACTGGTTAACATTGATCGAAGTTTGTATGAGCAAGCACACTGCTCACAAGTAACTCATTTTTGCTTCCTTATCAAAAACTACCCAAAGATTCAATGGAGGGGTTCAAGCACCCACAACTCTGTTTCATCAGGAATTTTATCGGATGAAATTGTTATAGTTGAAGGATGAAAAACAGGATTATTAAAGAAAGAAACAAACTCTTCG
>PWFM01000151.1 GCA_003553895.1 Syntrophomonadaceae bacterium
CTGGCACGAGTAGGACTGATACAAGGAACAAAATTATTTAACAACAGCAGATTAGCACAGGGGGGCAAAGCTTTACATTGCCCCCTGTTTAAATCCAGAAAACATAATAAAACTGTCTCTTCGAAGCTACCCCTGTGGATAAGGCTGCAATTACTGTTTACCCACCTTGCTTAAAATACCAATACTTTATCCGCTTCTTCAGTAAGGATGGCTATTTCAGCTATAGAGCTCTTCTCGGCCCCCGCCACCAGCATATCTTCGCTCAGACCCCGAGCGTTCAGGCAGCTGGTTCAGAGCTTAACTTTACCTTTTTTGGCTATGACCGCTTTTAACATCCGCTCGATGTTGTAAAAACCCTGCGGGGTATCCTGTCCCTTGATGGCATTGACCACCCCGTCCCCCATCAGGCCAAGGGTTATATCCGCCTGGGTTTTTTTTTGCAGGTTCATGGCCAGCCTGAGAGCGTTATATGAACGCTCCGACCCGTAGGGCCCGTCATTGATTATAAGCAGGTATTGCATTTACTCTTACCTCCTTTAGGTTTAAAGGTTATACCTTTAGTTGTATTTTTTCTCCTGAAGCTGAAGTTATTCCTTGTTTCCAGGCTGGTTTTCTAAACCCCGATAATACTTTTCATGCGGTCCTTACATAATTAACCTCAAGGTTTCAGAGTGGGAAAGGGTCAATTTATATTTCTCGCCTTAGACTAAGGGATTAATATTAAAATATTGAATTACTTCTAGACCTAAAAAAGCTGAAAACAGAACTAGAAAAAACACACATACGAAGCAAAGCCTTGACTTGTTCTCAATCTAGAGTTACAATATCGATATTCGATATCATATTACGATATATTGAGGTGTCAACCATGGAAAACCAGATTTTGCGAAGGCTTTTCCTGGGCTTTATCCAGGTCCATATTCTATACCATGCCAGCAAGGAACCGATCTACGGTGTTTACATGATCGAAGAATTGAAACGCCACGGCTACAAGGTCAGCGCCGGAACTATTTACCCGATCCTGCACCATATGGTTGACGAAGGCCTGCTATCGGTGGAAAAGAAAGTGGTCAACGGTAAAGTGAGAAAGTATTCCACCATCACCCCGGAAGGGGGAAAAGTTTTAAAAGAAGCCCGGGGAAAAGCAGAAGAGCTGGTGCGGGAACTAAGGGAAGGATAAATGTGCGCCCCGTCCAAACGCAGCACGGCCGGACATCAAAGAATAGAGGCAGCTAGTCAAGTATGACCCGCTAAATTAAAGAGTTCTATTCCGATTTCTACCCTTCGGCCTTAAGGACGTTTTAACCGTCCCCATGGCGCTGCTTATCATTCAACGAGGGCAAGTGGTTGGGTCATTATAAACAGAATAAAATCACGGGAGTGGATTACATGTTTCATATAAAAAACGTGCAGTATAAAAGCATTCTCAATATCAACGAACTAACCATAGAAACCGGTAAAATTACCTGTATTGTCGGTGAAAGCGGCAGCGGCAAAACCACCTTCCTGAAACTACTCAACCACCTGATCAACTTTGAGCAGGGACAAATCAACTACAGGGGTGAAGATTTAAAGAAGCTTGATGCAATCGCCCTCAGGAGAGAAGTGATTTTAGTGCCCCAAAACCCGGTCATATTCCCTGGAACAGTCAGGGACAACCTTCAAATTGGCCTGCTGTTTTCTAAAAAGGAGCCGGCTTCAGATGAAAGGCTGCTCGAAGAGATCCACCGTCTCGGCCTTTACAAGCAGCTGGACGATCAAACAGACACTTTTTCCGGCGGAGAAAAACAGCGCCTGGCCCTGGCCAGGGTCTTACTTATGGAACCGGAAGTCCTGCTCCTTGATGAACCGACCTCGGCGCTGGACGACAACACCGTCGATAAAGTGATGGACCGGATTCTGGATTACGTAAAAAGCAGGAAAAAAACTTTGGTCATGGTCACCCACTCCAGGCAGCTGGCCCAAACGCTGGGAGAAACAATTATCACCCTGGATGACGGATCAGTCTCAGGTATCGAGGAGGTAGCATAACATGAATGAAATTGTAGAAATCGGACCGTGGCGGCTGCTTTCGGCCTATGTATTCCTGATCATCCTGCTTTTCCTGGTTAACCGGCAGGGAATCGGGAAGGAAAAAGAAATCTTTTTTTCCGCCCTGCGCATGACGGTGCAGTTGATCGCCGTCGGCTATATCCTGGTCTACATCTTTGAGCAAAAACATGTGGCCATAACCCTGCTGGTCCTGCTGGTTATGCAGTTCTTTGCCGTCCGCAATATCTATGACCGCGTAAAAATACCGATCAAAAAGAGGCTGCGCCATGTTATCATCCTATCCATGGTAGCCGGCACAGGCGTTACCATCTTTTATTTCTTGCTGCTGGTGATCAATATCGAACCCTGGTATGAACCGCGTTATTTTATCCCCATTGCCGGGATGATTATCGGCAATTCCATGACCGGCATTTCTCTGGGGGTTGAACGGCTGATCGGCGAGATGAAATCAAAGAAAGAACAAATCGAGGGCGCGCTCATGCTCGGTGCCACCCCCCGCAACGCCACGGCCATGATCGTTAAAGATACTTTTACCGCAGCGATCATGCCGGCTATCAACACCATGGTCGGGATGGGCATCGTCTTTTTGCCGGGCATGATGACGGGGCAAATTTTGGCGGGGCTCTCGCCTCTGATCGCCATCGAATACCAGATCGCGATCATGCTGAGCATCATAGGCAGCGTAACCATCACGGTGTTTATACTCACCAGGCTCGGTTACATTGTCTTCTTCAACAGATGGAGCCAGCTCGAAGAAGGCAATGCCTAAATACCACGCTGGCTCAAAATAGATTGCAGGTTAAAAGAAGCAATAACAGGGTCGCCGAATTAATAATGATCCCGGCAGGCGGATGCAGGAATAGTTTGACAGGAAGGCGTTTCATCTGTCATCTCGACCGAAGCTTCACCTCCCGATTGCAGCAAATCTTATTCAATCAAAACCTCTATTTCTTCCACCTGCTTATCCACGATCCGGAAGGCCCGTAACACGGGCTTTTTGACATCGGCAAACGAAGCAATCAGATAATAAGCATCCGGGTAATAGCTCTGTTCCAGGTCTGTATCGGAGGGATAAGCCGCTGAAGCAGGATGGGAGTGGAAGATCCCCCAAATCTCATGGCCTTCCTCCTCGATATCCATGATAATCCGGTAAAGGTCATAAGGGTCGATATGGTAGCGGGTGGAGCTTTTCAGTTCGTTGCGGGCCGGGTAAAAATAAACAGGTCCCTTATCAGCATCACCCGAAATGACCCCGCAGGCCTCATAGGGCAGCTCTTCGCGAGCATGCTCAAGCATCTGCTCTTTTAATTCTTTGGTTATGGTAATCTTTTTATTATCTGTCAACTGTTTTCTCTGTTCGCAGTCTTGAGCGGCAGTCGCTGGTTTACCCAGGTAATCATACCACCGTCCAGGGTATAAGTCATCCGCTTCCTTTCCTGCACTGTGTTTCCGGCCTACAAATCCATAAAATCCTGGTATTTAGAAACCCCGCCGGGCGGGACAATCACGCAGCTGCCTTCCCAGTCCCATTCAATAATTTTCTTGAAGAAATCCGGCTCTCCCTTGATTCTGACAAAATCAACCTTCAGAAAGTCGGCTACTTTCCTGGCATATTCTACGTATTCTTCGACCTCCGGCAGAGCTGTGTCGATGAAGACAATCCGCTTGTAATTCTTGTACGCCTCCCGGGTTATCCACAGGGCATTATCTTCCCCGTACTTTTCAGCATACTCCTGGTATTCCTGGAGCGGATCGGCTTTTTGATCGATCCACCCCTTGCTCAGGTAATAGGTGCCCGGATCGGAGCCAAACTCCTTATCATATTTTTCCCTGGAACCGAGCAGCAGGCTGATGCAGTCATGCACCCGGGGAATTACCAGGGTTTTATCGCCGGCCTTTAAACCGTCTAGCCCCCGCGAACAGAGCCCGTAAACAAAGACCAGCGTATCGGCTTCCTCTTCTGCATCGATCCGCTTCTGCAGCTCTTCGCGCAGTTTTTCCGGGCTCCTGTGCAGGGCATACTCCATGTATTCCACAGGCTGGTTTTCCGGTCTGATTTTTTCCACTTCCTCCATCATTGTCTTGCAGCATATTAACTTAGTTTTATCTTCCATCATTATCCACCACTCATTTAATATTTATTCAAAAAAACTGATCTATTTGGGTGCCGGCCAGGCCGGGTTATAACTTGCCCTTAAAATGCCCGGCCACTTCATCAAGCAGGCGAAAAGATCTGGCAACCGTTTCTTCCCCGTCCTGGTTAACCAAACAGCAGCGGGCCGGGGCCAGCCAGGCCTGTTTAAGGATCTGCTCCCGGGGGATTC
>PWFM01000022.1 GCA_003553895.1 Syntrophomonadaceae bacterium
CATTATAACAGGGAGGACAGTATAGATGGAAAAAAAGACCGTTTTTTCAGGAATCCAGGCTTCCGGTTCCCTGCACCTGGGAAACTACCTGGGAGCAATCCGCAACTGGGCGGCAATGCAATACGAGTACAATAACTATTTCTGCGTGGTTGACCTGCATACAATTACCGTTCCCCAGGATCCCGCCACCCTGCGGGCTAAAATAAAAGAGGTAGCGGGCCTGCTTTTTGCCGCCGGCATTGAAGCGGAAAATTCGGTGGTTTTCATCCAGTCCGATGTCAAAGCCCATTCTGAACTGGCCTGGCTCCTAAACTGCATTACTCCTATGGGCTGGCTGCACCGCATGACCCAGTTTAAGGAAAAATCGGAAAAACAAAAGGAAGAGGTCAGCGTAGGGCTTTTCGATTACCCCGTCCTGCAGGCGGCCGATATCCTTTTATACGATACCCACATGGTCCCGGTAGGAGAAGACCAGAAACAGCACGTGGAATTGTGCCGCGATATTGCCCAGCGTTTTAATTACCGTTACGGGGACGTATTCGTTCTCCCGGAAGCCCATATTCCCCCAGTCGGGGGCAGGGTTATGGGGCTCTCCAACCCGGAAAAGAAAATGAGCAAGAGCGAAGAAAAACAAGAGGACTCAATATTCCTGCTCGACACTCCGGATCAGATCGTTAAGAAAGTAAAGAAAGCTACCACCGACTCCCTGCGGGAGATTGCCTTTGATGAAAAACGAGCCGGAATTTACAACCTGCTCACCATCTATCAACTGCTGACTGAAAAGAGCAGGGAAGAAATTGAAGATCATTTTGCCGGCAAGTCCTACAAAGACCTGAAAGAACAGGTGGCCGAAGTGGTGATTGAAAGCCTGAAACCGCTCCAGCAGCGCTATTATGAATTGACCGGCGAGAAAGGTTACCTGGACGGCATGCTGGAAAGAGGAGCGGCCAGGGCCGGTGAACAGGCCGAAAAGAAAATGGCCCAGGTTAATGAAAGTATAGGGCTTAAATAAGGGGTTTTAATGGTAGAAGAGGCCGAATATACAATCAAGTTGCCTGCTTTTGAAGGCCCTTTTGACCTATTATTTCACCTGGTCAAAAAAGCGGAGGTTGATATCTGGCAAATATCGATAGCCGATATAACCGAGCAGTACCTGGCCTACTTGCAGTCAATGAAAGAGTTAAACTTAGAAATTGCCAGCGAGTTCCTGGTTATGGCCGCCACGCTGCTGCGCCTGAAATCGAAATTGCTCCTGCCCCGTTCTCCGAAGTTCCAGGAGCAGGACGAGGAAGAAGAACTGTTTGAAATTAATACTGCCGAAGAGTTGTTCCAACGCCTGGAAGAGTACCGCGCCTTTAAAAAAGCGGCCCATTACCTGCGGCAAATGGAGGAAGATCAAAAAAAAGTATTCCTCAGAACCACCGGGGGCCAGAAGGTAATGGTTTTCACAAGGCAGGAGTCGGTTTACACCATCTGGGAAGGGGCCCACCATTTAAGCGATATTATGCAGCGGTTTGCCAAAATCGCCGCCCAGCGGGAATATGTGCCGGCTTTCAGCGCCGTTGAGGATTTCGTGATTGCCCGGAAAGCCGAGTATATCCAGTCTGTCCTGGAAAAAAAGAAGCGGCCCCTGCCGATGAAAGATTTTGTCACCGATTCGAACATCTGGGAATTAATTATTACTTTTATTGCCCTGCTGGAGATGTCAAGGCAGAAAAAGGTCAAACTTTTGCAGGACAAACCTTTTGGCCCGATCCTGGTTTTAGCCGGGGAAAATCCGCCCGAGGAGGGGGAAAGTGGAGAAGGAACAGCAGAAAAGAGCGATTGAAGCCCTCTTATTTCTCAGTGAAGAACCGGTAAAGCTAGATAAGCTGGCGGCAATTCTTTCCACTACTGCCGAAGAGGCGGGAAGAAGGATCAGGGAGCTGCAGGAAGAGCATTTATCCCAGGGCCGGGGCCTGCAAATCTTTGAAGCTGCGGGCGGCTACCAGATGGGAACTCATCCGGAACTGGCCTCCTTTCTGGAAGAAGCTTTTAGCGAAGAGGTTTCCAGCAACCTGACCAACGCCGCCCTTGAAGTGCTGGCCATAATTGCCTATAAACAGCCGGTAACCAGGATTGAAATTGAATCTATTCGCGGGGTCAGGAGCGAACATGTGCTCGACAATTTATTGAAACGCAAGCTGATTAAAGTAAGCGGCCGGAAAGAGGGGCCGGGCAGGCCGCTTTTGTACGGCACTACCCCTGATTTCTTGAAATATTTTGGGTTAAAGGACCTCGGGGATCTTCCGGAACTGGAAGTGGAAGAGGTAGAGAAAGAGGAAGAGGAAGCCGGCGAACCTGAAAATGGCACAGCACAATGACAGCCCTTGCGGTTGATAAATTGGATGGCAAATCACCAGAGGTGGTTATTAAAATTGCGGCTGGCAAAATACCTGGCCCGGGCCGGAGTTGCTTCCAGGCGCCGGGCTGAAAAATTAATCACGGCCGGCCGGGTCTGTGTTAACGGAACGGTAACCGATCGGCCCCAGTACCGCGTCCAGGACAGCGATACCGTAACGGTGGACGACAGGCCTGTAAAGGGGTTTGAAGAAAAAGCGCATTTTCTTCTCCATAAGCCGCCCGGTTATATTTCTACAGTTGATGATACCCACCACCGCCCGACAGTAATGGACCTGGTAAAAGAAACAGGCAAGCGCCTTTACCCGGTGGGAAGGCTTGATGCGGATACAAGCGGTGTTCTTCTAATGACCAACGACGGTGAACTGGCTAACCTTTTAACCCATCCCCGCTACGGGGTTAGAAAGGTTTACCTGGCTCGGGTAGCGGGAATTCCCGACAAGAAAGCTCTAGAGCAGCTTAGAGCCGGGGTGGATATCGAGGGGAAAAAAACGGCGCCGGCCGGAGTGAAAATTGCCAGGGTTTTTGCCGGCGATAATGAAGCCCTCCTGGAGCTTACCCTGATCGAAGGTCGGAAAAGACAGGTTAAAAAAATGTGCGGAGCTGTAAATCACCCCGTTATAAGGCTGCATCGCCAGGAATTTGCCGGGCTGCGGGCCGGGCGCCTGCCCGAAGGCTCTTACCGCCGCCTGACGGAGGAGGAAGTGAGGGAACTCTATCGCCGGGTTGAATCATAACAGAGCCCGGCATAAATATTGAGTAACCTTGCAAACTGCCAGTGTTAATGAGAAAATATAACTGTTTTAGCCCGCTTTCGCCAGGCTAATAAACTATAATGTCGGGAGATATGGGATTGGAAAATAAGAGGATGCAAACCCGTGGTCTCAGGGGCGCCACCACCGCAACAGATAATACTGCGGAAGAAATAATTACTGCAACCCGGGTACTGTTGACGAGAATGGTAAAAGAAAACGCAATCGATACCGGCGATATTGCCGCTGTATTCTTTTCAGCTACGCCCGACCTGAACAGCGCTTTCCCGGCCAGGGCAGCCCGGGAAATGGGCTGGGTCGATGTCCCTTTATTCTGCATGGTTGAAATAGACGTGCCGGAGTCCCTGCAAAAATGCATCAGGATTATGATGCTCGTTAATACCACCCTGGAACAGGATCAGGTAAACCATATCTACCTGAAAGAAACGATCACCCTGCGTCAGCAATAATTTTTAATCAAATTAAAGTATAAAAAAGGTATTTTACAGGGAAGAGCGAATAAGTCATAAAATGCCAGAACCAAAGGAATTTCCAAAAATTGCGATAGACGGCCCTGCCGGCGCTGGAAAAAGCACCGTAACCCGGGAAGTATCCCGGCGTCTGGAATTAAAACATCTCGACACCGGAGCCATGTACAGGGCCATTACTTTAAAATTAATTAATGAGAACATTGATTTAAACGACTTAGATCTTATTGAAAAAACCCTCAATCGCACCGAAATCACCTTTAATGAAAAACAGAGGGTTTTTCTTGACGGCATGGACATAACCGATAATATCCGCGGCGCCGAGGTAAACCGGCTGGTTTCTCCGGTATCCGCGATTTCCCTTGTCCGGCGACGCCTGGTAGAAATGCAAAAAGCGGTGGCCAGGGAGTCACAAGGGATCGTCATGGAAGGGCGGGATATAGCTTCCAGGGTTATGCCCGATGCCGACTTTAAGTTTTACCTGGACGCATCGATTGAAGAAAGGGCGCGGCGGCGCCGTAAAGAACAGCTGGAAAAGGGCATTGCCATGACCGAAGCCGAAGTCATTGCAGAAATAAAAAACCGTGATATGATTGACTCAGGTAGAAAAGATTCCCCGCTTACCATGGTGGCTGATGCGATTGTGATCGATACCACCGACATGTCCTTAGAAGCGGTAGTAGAAGAAATTGTCAGTATAGTCAAGAGCAAAGTGTCCTGAAAAAAGCCAGGTGA
>PWFM01000032.1 GCA_003553895.1 Syntrophomonadaceae bacterium
AATTCGCTTTATTAACCGCCCTGCGGGAGGAGGTCAGGATCATGGACTTTTCCTTGAGTGAAAATCAGGTGCTGATACAGCAGACGGTGCGCGAATTTGCTCAAAACGAAATTGCTCCCATTGCCGCAGAACTGGACCGGGAAGCCCGCTTTCCCCACGAAATCATCAAAAAAATGGCCGAAATGGATCTATTTGCCCTGCCCTACAGCGAAGAATACGGGGGCAGCGGCGACGGCTGCCTGCCCTATGCAATCGCCGTTGAAGAAATATCACGGGCCTGCGCTTCTACCGGAATTACTTACGCCGCCCACTGCTCCATCGGAACCGACCCGATTTACCTGTTTGGCACCGAAGAGCAAAAACAAAAATGGGTAACGCCATGCGCCCGGGGCGAGATGCTGGCCGCTTTTGGGCTGACCGAGCCGGATGCCGGTTCCGATGCGGGAGGGACAAAGACCACCGCCGTCTTTGAAAACGGCCAGTGGGTCATTAACGGCAGCAAGTGCTTCATAACCAATGCCAGCCATGCCGGGGTTATCGTCATCTCCGCCCTGACGGAACCCGGTCAAAAAGCCAGGGGGATCAGTTCCTTCATTGTCCCGGGAGAATGGCCCGGCTTATCTATCACGGAACCATATGAAAAACTGGGTTTGCGAGCCTCAAACACAACGGAGCTGCATTTTGACGACATGCGCCTGCCTGAAGAATATTTGCTCGGAAAGCGGGGTGAGGGATTTAAACAGCTGTTAAAAGTCCTTGACGGGGGCCGTATTAGTATCGGAGCTTTGGCCCTGGGCATTGCCCAGGCTTCACTCGATGCCGCCCTGGCCTATGCCAGAGAAAGGAGGCAATTCGGACAACCCATTTCCAAGTTTCAGGCTATTCAGTTCAAACTGGCCGACATGGCCACCGCCATTGAGCTCTCCAGGCTGGCCGTTTACCGGGCTGCCTGGCTAAAGGACCAGGGCCTGCCTTTCAGCAAGGAGTCTTCCATGGCCAAACTTTATGCCGCGGAAACAGCGGTCAAGGCCGCCCTGGAAGCAATCCAGATCTTCGGCGGTTACGGTTACATGAAAGACTATCCCGTGGAACGCTATTTGCGCGATGCCAAGTTGATGGAAATCGGCGAAGGGACTTCGGAAATACAGCGGCTGGTTATTGCCAGACAGCTGGGCTGTTAATTAAATTTTTTCATTAAATATTGTCAAGGAGGGATTAACGGAAATGAATAGAAAAGTGGCTATTGTCGGGCTTGGCTATGCCGGGTTTGGGACCACCACGCCCGACCTTTCCTACCGGGAAATGATCTTTGAAGCTGTCACCAAGTGTTATGAAGACGCCGGGGGAATTCCCCCCCAGGCGATCGATTCTTTCGTAGCAGCTTCGGAAGATTTCATGGAAGGCATCAGCATTGCCGACGAATACGTGCCCGACCAACTCGGAGCCGTGCTTAAACCGGTTCAATCGATCACCGGGGACGGCCTGCAGGCCCTGGCTTCCGCCGTGATGCAGATCAAGACCGGCCAGCAGAGCATTGTTGCCGCCTCGGCCTTTTCCAAAGTATCCAACCTCTCCCATCACGATCACCTGGTCAGCTATGCAACCGACCCGGTCTACATTCGCCCTTTTCAGGAAAACCCTTATTTTATAGCCGGATTGGAGATGAACCGTTTTCTGTTTGAAACCGGCGCCACCCGGGAACAGTGCGCCGAGGTAGTGGTAAAGAACAGGTATAATGCCCTGAAAAACCCTTCAGCCCATTACGGGGCCAAATTGACGCTCGAAGATGTTACTGAAGCTCCCCCTTTGAGCGAACCGCTCGGCATTTATGATATGAGCGGCCACCTGGACGGTTCCATTGTATTCCTGTTAGCTTCTGAAGAGCGGGCCCGGGAGTTGACCGATAAACCAGTCTGGATTAAAGGGATCGGCTGGGCTACCGATACGCCCAACCTGGATTCCCGCCTGGAAGGCCTGGGCGGCGCCGTTTACGCCAGGCTGGCGGCGCAGCAGGCCTACCGGATGGCCGGTATCAGCAACCCCTTCAACGAAATCGATTTTGCCGAAATAGACGATACATTCTCCTACAAGGAACTGCAGCACCTGGAAGCGCTGAACATTTGCGGGCCGGGTGAAGCGGGTAAACTGCTTGAACTGGGTTGCTTCGGCCCGGATGGCGATTTCCCGGTTAACGTATCGGGAGGCAGCCTGGGAGCGGGGTACCTGCATGAAGCTAACGGGATGCAGCGGCTGATGGAAGTGGTTCTGCAGCTGCGCGAAGAAGCAGGGCCAAGACAGCTTCCGCACTTGGAAACAGGGCTGGCTTTCGCCTGGCGGGGGGTGCCCACCGCAACCGGGGCCGCCGCCATTTTAAGCACCCGCGTTTGAAAATAAGATGCCCTTAAAATATCTGAAACGGAGGGTTGAACCATGAGGAAAGTAGCGATCGTGGGCGCCGGCATGACCAAGTTTGTGCGCCGGGCCCTGGAAACACCGAAAGAACTTTCTTACCAGGCTTCGAAGGTAGCGCTCGACAGCTGCGGCCTTACCCTGGACGATGTCGACTGTATTGCCCACGGGACCGCTCCGGACGCCTTTGATGGCCTGCACCAGAACGGCGAATACATGGTAGACGGCTGCGGCGGCTGGAACAAGCCGACCATGCGCGTCTACGTGGGCGGCGGAACCGGGATTCACGCCGTGGTCCACGGCTGGCATCACGTGGCATCGGGCTTATTTGATACCTGCCTGGTAGTGTGCGAGGAGAAAATGTCCAGCGCCCTGCCGCATGCCCAGGCTTTTTTCCTGACCATATTCGACTCGATCACGGAAAGGTCGCTCGAGCCAAACCTGCTCTGGATTTTTGCCCTGGAAATGAACCGCTACATGGAACGCTACGGCTACAGCAAGGAGGATATGGCCCTGGCGGCGGTAAAAATCAAGAAAAACGGGCTCAAGCACCCGGCCTCACAATTTTCAGAAGAGGTAACCGTGCAAGATGTATTAGATTCGGAAATGATGGCCTACCCGGTCAGCCGGCTCGACGTCAGCCCGGTTTCAGACGGCGGCGCCGCCGTGCTGCTGGCCTCAGAGCGGGTAGCCAGGCGCCTGACCGATAAACCGGTCTGGATCGAAGGGGTAGGCTGGAGCCTTGATACCGCCTACTGGGCTACCAGGGATCTTTACTATCCCCGCTATACCGATACTGCAGCCCGGATGGCCTACGACATGGCCGGCATCACGGAACCGGATAAAGAAATACATATCGCCGAACCATACGACCCCTTTGGCTACAAGGCCCTGCATCATTTGGAAGGGCTGCAGCTGTCACCGCGGGGCAAAACGGTAGAGCTGTTACGGGACGGCCATTTCGATATTGACGGCAACCTGCCTATTTGTCCTTCCGGCGGACTGCTCGGGGTAGGTAACCCCATCGCCGCCGCCGGCACCATGAAGGTGTGCGAGCTCTTCTGGCAGCTCCGGGGCGAAGCAGACCAGCGCCAGGTGCCCGGCAACCCGCGCCGCGGGGTAGCCCAGTCCTGGGGCGACTTAATGCAGGTAAGCTCGGTGGTTGTAACTGGCATTTAGATTTTACAGAACCTGGTAAAAGGAGGGTTACTGATGCAGGATAAAGTTAAAGTGGCCGGGGGCACCGGCCTTTCGGCGGAAGATATAAGCTCGGGAAAAATATTTCTCACAGAAGACAGCCTCGATTGCGCCTATGCCTGGGATACCGGTGTAGCCATCAATCGTTACCTGGCTGAGCTCAAAAAAGGGCGCATTATTGCCACCCAGTGCAAAAAGTGCAGGCGGATTATGCTTCCGCCCCGCCTGTTTTGTGAACTCTGTTTCATACCCTGCAGTGACTGGCAATATGTCCGCGATACCGGGATCGTCAATACTTTTTCGATCTGCCATGTCCACTGGGACGCCAGCCGGATCGGAAAAGATGAAAAACCGCACCTGCCGGCAGTAATAGAAATTGACGGCGCTTCGCCCGGGATGGGGATTATGCACATTCTAGGGGAAATAGAGCCCGAACAGATCAAGATCGGCATGAAAGTCAAGGCTGTCTGGAAAGCGGAAGAAGAGCGATCCGGATCCATCACCGATATCATCCATTTTAAACCACTTTAAGGGAGGGTCAGAGATGGCCATACTGGAAAAGAACAGTAGAAATATTGATAACCGCTACTGGAACCCAGGCATCAAAGGTTTTCCGGTTAAAAATGTATATACCGCCGGTGTTGCGGGACAGCGTTTTTTCGAAGAATTAAAAGAAAATGGCAAAATATATGGCTCGAGGTGCGAAAAATGCGCTTTAACTTATGTGCCCGCCCGTATTTACTGCGAAAAGTGTTTTGCCAGCC
>PWFM01000082.1 GCA_003553895.1 Syntrophomonadaceae bacterium
ATTAAAGAACGGGCAATTTTTTCCCGGGCGGAAACAAGGATGCGCTGCAAAGTGCTTTGAGCTACATTCATCCGGGCAGCGCATTCCTGCTGCTCGAGCTTTTCCAGATCTTTTAACCGGATCGCCTCCACCTCGTCTACTGTTAGCACTACTTCATCCAGTAGAGGCATGGGGATACCGGTTGGTTTGAAATATGTATACCGGGGCATTGTGCTGACCCGGCGTGGTTTATGTGGGCGTGGCATAATAAAACTCCTCTAATCTTATTCATTTAGTTGCATTTTATTGTAGCAAAAGCCAAGCAAAAATACAACCAGGCTAGACTAGGAGTTTATTGAAATTATTCCAAACCGATTCAATTTTTTCCACCAGGGATTCTTTATTGAATTCTGTCACCGGGATACCCTGCGCCAATGATTCTATAAAAGCGCGGTCAAAGGGGATTTTACCGGCCACCAGAAGCCCCCCATCCAGGCAGTATTTTTCAATCACTTTTGCCTGTTCCACGCACAGGTCATAACGGTTGATGCAAACAGCGGGCATTACTCCAAAATGATGACATAATGATAAAATTCTTTTCAGGTCATGTATACCTGAAACTGTTGGTTCGGCTACGACCAGGGCGGCATCAACCCCGGACAAGGCGGCAATCACCGGACAGCCGATACCCGGAGGACCATCTATTAGCAAAAACTCTTTTCCTGTAGTTTCGGCCAATTCCCGCCCTTTATTCCGGACAATGGTAACCAGCTTACCGGAATTCCCCTCGGTAATTCCCAGGGAGGCATGGACCAGTGTACCGTAATTAGTCCGGGATACAAACCAGTGGCCCGACACTTTGTCCCGCATTTCAATAGCTTCCTGCGGGCAGGCAAAAGCACATAAGGCACATCCCTCACAGGCCACCGGATCAATCCTGTAATCATTAGCAATGGCTCCAAAGCGGCACAGTTTCAGGCACAACCCGCAGGAATCGCACTTCTCCAGGTCTGTCACCGCCACTTTAGAAGCAGTAAAATCGTGGCTTTCAAGCATATCCGCGCCGGTGATCAGGCTCAAGTTCGCCGCGTCAACATCTCCATCCACCAGCACGGATCTTGTCGCCAGCAGGGAAGCGAATGAGGCCATAAGCGAGGTTTTTCCCGTGCCTCCCTTACCACTTATAACTGTTACCGTTTTCATCACCGG
Organism: Syntrophomonadaceae bacterium; assembly: GCA_003553895.1. Taxonomy (GTDB): domain Bacteria; phylum Bacillota; class Dethiobacteria; order DTU022; family DTU022; genus B1SED10-74M. Next base: position 1,189 of record PWFM01000082.1, read on the forward strand.
GATACCCCCTCGCATTTTTCTGCAATCCGGTAGAACATTTTTTCAAAATAATCATGCCAGGAAGGGCGGTGTTTAACTATCGGTTCTCCCCGGGCTTGATATTCAGCCAGTTCCCGGTCAAAAGGTATTTTTTGCAGTACCGGAAGCCCTTTGTCCCGGCAGTAATCTTCCACCCTGTCATCGCCAAGATCACTGCGGTTTATGACCACCCCGGCCTGGACACCCATTTTTTTTACCATCCGGGAAACGAGATCCAGATCGTGCAGGCCAAAAGAAGTAGGTTCAGTAACCAGGATACAGTAATCACAATCGCTGACCGCACTGACGACCGGGCAGGAAGTTCCGGGCGGCGCATCGATAATTGTGATCAATCCGGGCCTGCACATTTTTTTAACTTCGTTAATCAACGGGGGTGACATGGCCTCACCAGGGTTTAAGCGGCCGTGTCCAAATTTAATATTTCCCGCGTTTCCCCTTTCCAGAATCCCAATAGGACGTTCATGCTCACTAATCGCCCGTTCCGGACAAAAATAAGCGCAGCTGCCGCAGCCGTGACAAAGTTCTTCAAAAACTAAGACCTGATCCTTGAGGACAGCCAGGGCATTGAAAGCGCATACTTCCGAGCAGCGGCCGCAAAAAGTACACCGCGCAAAATCGATTCTGGGAACCGGAATGCCGACCTCTTTCGTAAAGTAAAAAACAGGCTTCAAAAAAAGGTGCGCATTGGGTTCTTCCACATCACAGTCCAGCAGGGTTAAATTCTTTTGGCGCAAGGCCAGGGCCAGGTTTACCGCCACAGTAGTTTTACCGGTGCCGCCTTTACCGCTGGCAACAGCTAAACGCATTATTAAAACCCCTCTTCAAGAAACTTTACCACTATTCTAGAGCCTAAAAAATGCCCTTCATACTTCTTGGAAAATACCCCGAGTTATAATTTAACCTTGAAACATAAATAGTAGGCTTCAACCGGGATAAGCGGCGGCCGTTAGGCCGCCGAATATCCCGTAATTCCAGGCAAAACGCTCGGTTAGTGGCGATTTGTCAAGAAGTTAGAAAGCTCTCTGCCCCGGTATTCTTTCAGGACTCTTCTTCCAGTTCTGCCAGTCGCTGTTCCAGTTCGTTGAGCTCTTCTTTCAGTTGCTCCTGTTGATCCTTTAAGAACTCTTTTTCATCTTCCGGACTGGAAAAAGCCGGGCCGTAGTAAGGACCCGGGGACCACCAGTGGCAGGGACCCCATCCACGGCACCAACCGGGGCCCCACCCGGGGCCCCACCCGGGGCCCCCTTCAGGGCCCCGGTCTTGCCAGCCACCCCGAAAGCCGCCGGCTCCGGGATGCCAGTCCGGTCTCTTCCAAAAACCAGGGCCATACCAGAAATTTCCTCTGGGCATAACCTGCACCTCCCTTTTTATACTCATTTCTTTTCCATGCAATCCTTTGAAATCTTATATTCTTAAAAGGCGGTATCAAACACGGCTGTCATCTTTCCCATTTTTAGGGCACATCCGCATTCCTGCGCCTTTTGCTCGCAGGGCCAAAACACCGGCTGTAATTAGCAGGTATTGCTGCCGGTCTTCTTCTATAATTACCGCCTGCACGGCTCCACCTGCCGGCGCATGTGCCGAGCCCTCTTCCTGTTCCCGGGCCCCTATTTGCAGGTCCTCGCCCATTAAGTCCGGGCATACTGATCATCCCCTTTGTTTTTTCCCAGCCCTGGTGCCAAACAATACCTGGCGCCGGCCGGTTACTCGCAGCTATGACCGCCGAGATTGTGATCACAGGCGCTGACGCCGGAATTCAAATTACCCGTAATATAGCCCTCGATAACTTCATCAACCGGCCCCTCAATACCGACACAGGTTTCGATCCCTCGCTCGGCAAACAGGGCCTGGGCCCGGGGGCCCATTCCTCCGGCGATCATGCCCTCCACTCCCATATCAGCCAGGTAGCGGGGCAAAAACCCCGGTTCGTGCCCGGGGTTGGCAATCTCCTTTTTCTCGGTAATCTTGCCGTTGTCAACCTCATATAGGGTGTATCCCGGGCAGCGCCCAAAATGCTGGGCCACCTTGCCACCTTCAGAAGCTATGGCTACAATCATTATTTCACCTCCCTTATCTTACCTCCACTGGCCTTTTTGTATTCCGGAATGGCCGGGAACTGTAGCGCCTGATAGCGGTTTTAAAACCCCTTTCATGAATTCTTTAATTGTGTCACCAACCGTGTCCTGCACACCGGTATATATAACTATCCCTGCTGCTTGAAGAGCCTGCTTCGCCTTCGGCCCCACATTCCCGGTTATCACCGCCCCTACATCGTGTTCGGACAGCAGCTGGGCACTTTGCGGCCCTGCGCCTCCCGGCGCGTCGGCATTTTCGTTACGGATCGACTCAAGCACCGTTTCATGATCCGGATCCACCAGCACAAAATAGGGGGACCGTCCAAATCGCCGATCAGTTTTAGCATTTAGCCCCTCGCCCTGCGCGCATATTGCTATCTTCAACTGGATCACCTCCTCGCCATATTGGGTATATATCCATTACTATTATAGATCAGTTTTGGGTATACATCAATAACAATATTTTGATATCATTAAAATGTTAGGAGGCGCTGAATATGAGATACAGGCATTTGTTTGGCCCCGTTCCTTCCAGAAGGCTGGGAGTCTCACTGGGAGTCGACCTGGTCCCGCTTAAAACCTGCACCCTGAATTGCATATACTGCGAATGCGGCGAAACCAACAACCAAACCCTGGAAAGAAAAGAATATGTCCCCCTGGAGGAAGTATTTGAAGAGCTAAACGATTACCTGGCCCAAAAACCGGAGCTCGACTTCATCACCTTTTCCGGTTCCGGAGAGCCAACCCTGCACAGCGGGATCGGGGATGTAGTCAATTTTTTAAAGGTAGAATACCCTGCATACAAACTTTGCCTGCTAACCAACAGCACCCTCTTAAACGACGAAGAAGTGAGGAAGCAAATCAAGCCCATCGATTTAATCGTGCCTTCCCTGGATACGGCTACGGAAGAAGGGTTTGTAAGCCTAAACCGCCCCCACGAAGGACTTAAATGCAAACAACTGGTCGAAGGCCTGGTAAGCCTGCGCCGGGAATACCATGGCGAGATCTGCCTGGA
>PWFM01000120.1 GCA_003553895.1 Syntrophomonadaceae bacterium
CCTGATGCAAAGCGCTATTGACCATTTTAAGAGAATTGATATACTAATTAATAATGCCGGCATTACCAGAGACAACCTCCTGGCCCGAATGAAAGCTGAAGAGTGGCAGGAAGTGATTGAAACAAACTTGAACGGGGTCTATAATTGCTGCCGTTCTGTTTTACGCCCTCTTTTAAAGCAGAAAAGCGGCGGTAGGATCATAAATGTTGCTTCTGTTGCCGGACTATATGGTAATTCCGGCCAGGCCAATTACGCAGCAGCCAAGGGCGGGGTAATTGCTTTTACCAAAACCCTGGCCAAGGAGCTGGGCTCCCGCAATATTTCGGTTAATGCCGTAGCTCCGGGTTTTATAGAAACTGAAATGACCGATCAGCTTTCGGATCGAGTTAAGGAGCAGGTTCTGGATCGGATTGCCCTTCACCGGCTGGGCAAACCGGAAGATGTAGCAGAAGTGATCCTGTTTTTGGCCGCATCATCCGGCTACGTTACCGGACAGGTTATTCCGGTTGACGGTTGCCTGGCCATGTAAGCATAACCAAGAAAAGATCCTTCTGGATAATAATAAATAAGCTTAGCCGGGAGGAGGTGAACAAGTGAGCGTTGAAGATAAAGTAAAATCAATTATTTCCGATCAGTTAGAGGTAGACGGCAGCAAGTTGTCAGCTGAAACCACTTTTGAAGATATTGATGCCGACTCACTCGATATTGTGGAATTGGTAATGGCTCTGGAAGAAGAGTTTGACCTGGAAATTTCTGATCAGGAGATTGAAGAAAACATTAAAACAGTTGGTGATGTGGTTAAGTATATAGAATCAAAAACTTAGTTTCCTTTGAGGTGAAGCTGTGCGCAGAGTAGTAATTACCGGGGTTGGGATCATTTCACCAATCGGCTCGGATCCAAAAACATTTTGGGATAACCTGGTTGAAGGAAAGAGCGGGATCTCTGCTGTTGAAAGCTTTGATGTCAGCCAGTATCCCTGCCGGATCGCGGGTGAAATTAAAGACTTCGATCCTGCCCGGCACATGGAAAAAAAGGAAGCCAAAAGAGTTGACCGCTTCACTCAGTTTGGTGTAGCTGCGGCCCTAGAAGCCTGGAAAGATGCCGGCCTGGACCGGTTAGAGCTGAATAAAGAAGAAATCGGGGTCCTGGTCGGATCGGGCATTGGCGGTATCCAGACTATTGAAGAGCAGTTAAAGGTCCTCGCAGAAAAAGGGCCCCGCCGGGTAAGCCCTTTTTTGGTGCCCGCCTTAATAGCCAACATGGCTTCCGGTTACATTTCTATTATGCTGGGATTGAGAGGCCCGAATTCTACTGTGGTTACAGCCTGCGCCACTTCTACCCATGCTATCGGCGATGCCTGGCATATTATTAAACGTGGCGATGCCGAAATTATGCTGGCCGGCGGCGCTGAGGCCGCAATTAGCCACCTGGCTTTCTCCGGTTTTTCCTCTGCCAGGGCTCTTTCTACCAGAAATGATCAGCCCGAAAGGGCCTCCCGACCTTTTGACAAAGAAAGAGATGGTTTTGTGATGGGAGAAGGCGCCGGGGTGGTGATCTTAGAAACCCTGGAGCGGGCGATTGCACGGGGAGCGCATATTTATGGTGAAATAACCGGGTACGGGATGTCGGGAGACGCTTACCATATGACGGCCCCTGACCCGGAAGGCAGGGGCGCTTTCCTGAGTATGCAGAGGGCTCTAGCCAGCGCTTCGTTAGAACCGGAACACATTGATTATATCAATGCCCATGGCACCTCTACTGAATTTAATGATAAGATCGAAACACAGGCCATTAAAAACCTTTTTAGGGAACATGCCTACAAGATGGCCGTTAGTTCGACCAAGTCGATGACCGGACACCTTCTGGGAGCAGCAGGAGCGGTTGAGTTAATTGCAACTCTTTTAATCCTTGAAAACCAGGTTATTCATCCGACTACAAATTATGATTACCCCGATCCGGAGTGTGACCTGGATTATGTTCCGTACCCGTACCGGGACCGGACCGTTAACGTGGCTATGTCAAATTCTTTCGGTTTTGGCGGGACGAATGCAACCATCGTGATCAAGAGGTACAGTCCGGACTAAAAAGGTGAATCAATGGAACAAAATTATGTGAGGAATATCTTATGAGCAGACCTGAAAAAAATTATAATCTCATGGAAGATATTGCATGGAAGATCAAAAACAATAAACTTTACGAACAGGCCTTAACGCATACTTCTTATGCCCATGAAAAGGGCCTGAACAATACTCATAACGAGCGCCTGGAATTTTTGGGCGATGCCGTCCTGGAACTGATTATCAGCGATTATTTATATTATACCTACCCGGATACGCCTGAAGGCAAACTGACCAAACTGCGGGCGGATCTTGTTTGTGAAGCCTCCCTGGCCAGGCTGGCTTTTGAGTTGAACCTTGCTAAATATATCCGCCTGGGTAAGGGTGAAATGGCAGGGGGAGGTTTTACCCGGCCTTCCATACTGGCCGATGCGGTTGAAGCATTAATTGGCGCTCTTTACCTGGACCACGGCCTGGAAGAGTGCCGTAATTACGTGCTTGAGATCTACCAGCCAGTTTTCCATGATTTGCAAGAAGGGGTTTTGTGCCGCGATTTTAAAACTTTGCTGCAGGAATTTTCGCAGGCCCGTTTTTCTGTTACCCCGGTTTACCGGATTACAGGCGAAAGCGGACCGGATCACGACAAGGAATTTGAAGCTGAAGTCATTTTGGCCAAACGGCCGATCGGGCTTGGGCGGGGACGCAGCAAAAAGGAGGCTGAACAGGCATCAGCCAAAGACGCCTGGAATAAACTTACGCCTTAATCAGTGACCCCGTTTATAATTAAATAGAGGAGCTGAATCAGGGAAACATGGAAACTTTAAAAGTATCGGCGCATTCCAAGACTAAAGCTCTGGCTGGAGCTATAGCAGGTGTGATCAGGAGTGATGGAGCCGTCGAACTACAGGCAATAGGGGCCGGGGCGGTTAACCAGGCCATCAAAGCAATTGCCATTGCCAGGGGTTATGTTGCCCCAAACGGCATTAACCTGGTCTTTGTTCCGTCTTTCGTAGATATTATGATTAACGAAGAGGAGAGGACTGCCGTCAAATTTACGGTGGGGCCGAGATAACAAAAAAACCGCAAAATATCGTCAACAGCTGTTCTTGCAGCATTATTCCGGCCTGCCGTATACTACCGGGCAGGCTGATTCTAGACTTGACAGGATCAATAATTATTGAAGGCGAGGGGCCTGATTAATTGTATCTTAAACGGATGGAGCTTTTCGGCTTCAAGTCTTTTGCAGAAAAGTCAGAGCTTGAGTTAAGCCCGGGCATAACTTCAGTTATCGGCCCGAACGGTTGCGGGAAGAGCAACCTGGTGGATGCTGTGCGCTGGGCCCTGGGTGAACAAAGCGTAAAATCGCTGCGAGGGACGCGCATGGAAGAAGTTATATTTTCCGGCAGTGAAAACCGTCAGCCGCTTAACTTTGCCGAAGTATCGCTCTCTTTTGCCGGCGCCTCCAGCTTTCTTAATCTCGACTATGATGAAATAACCATAACCAGGCGTTTATTCAGAAGCGGGGACAGCGAATACTACATCAATAAATCGCCCTGCCGTTTAAAAGATGTAACTGAGCTTTTTCTGGATACGGGCCTGGGAAAAGACGTCTATTCAGTAATTGGCCAGGGCCGTGTCGATGAAATTATCAACAACCGCCCTGAAGAACGCCGGGAAATTTTCGAAGAAGCAGCCGGAATATTTAAATACAAGATGCGCAAGCGGGAAGCCCGGCGCCGCCTTGACGAAACCAGGGACAACCTGGTCCGCGTTCAGGATCTTATTTATGAACTTGAAACCCAGGTGGAGCCGCTGCAGGCCCAGGCTGAGGTTACCAGACAGTACCGCAGTCTTAAAGAAAAGATCGATGCAGAAGAAAAAAAGTTTCTCTCCTATAAACTACTACAGTCTCGCGAACAGCTCGCCAAGATTAATAAACAGCTGCAAAATGTCAACGATGCCCTGATGGCCGCCTCGTCCCAGGAGGGGTTGGATGAAAAGGAAATCCAGGATTTAAAGAACCGCCTCCAGGATCAGGTTTCCCACAGAAGAGAGCAGGAACAGAAGCTGAACCAGGTTTCGCGAACCCTGGAACAGCAGGAGCATGAATTAAGGCTGCACGGGGAAAGGGAAACCCGTTACCGGGAACAAATGGAACAAAACAACCAGCGAGTTAAGCAGCTGGAACTATTAATGGAAGAACTGTCGGAACAAAAAACAAAAGCGGAACAGGATTTGCAGTC
>PWFM01000017.1 GCA_003553895.1 Syntrophomonadaceae bacterium
CGTTCATATCGAGTGTGCTGAACAGAGGCGGGAACGGGTGTCATAATCGAGATTCCGCGTGATGCGTACACAAGGGAGCAAACGAAGCCGACAACGTCCGATTCTGGCCATCTCGTCCGGGGGAGGTCATTGGGTTCAACTCATGCGCCTCCGGCCATCGTGGGAAGGGACGCCGGTGGTGTACGCGAGCGTTAGTGAAGAGCTCCGTGAGAGGGTCGGTGAAGCGCCCTTCTACGTTGTGCCGGACGGGAACACTAATACCAAACTTGCACTTGTGTGGATGGCCGTACGGGTTTTCATCTTGGTTCTGCGAATCCGTCCTGTTGCAGTCGTGTCTACCGGAGCAGCACCCGGGTTCTTTGCGATCGTGTTCGGTAAACTCGTTGGGGCGAAAACCGCGTGGGTCGATAGTATCGCCAACGCCGACCGGCTTTCTCTTTCGGGGAGAAGTGTGCGATGGTTTGCGGACGCATGGCTTACGCAGTGGGAGCATCTCGCAGATCCTTCAGGGCCGCAATATCGTGGTAGTGTCTTGTGATCTATGTGACGGTTGGAACACAACTTCAATTCGATCGACTGATTCGTGCGGTCGACTGTTGGGCCGAACGGGTCAAGCGAATCGACGTATTTGCGCAGATCGGAAAGTCAACCTACCTGCCCCAGGCGATCTCTTGGGAGCGCTTCCTCAGTCCGGCGGAAAGCATTGAGTGCGTTCGCGCTGCGGATGTAGTCGTATCTCATGCGGGCATGGGAACCATTATTGAAGCCCTAGAGTATGGCACTCCTATCATCGTCTTCCCGCGGCTCGCAGCGCTGGGAGAACAGCGGAGCGATCACCAATTGTCAACTGCAAGGCATTTCGGGAAGCGAGGTCTGGTTGACGTGGCCGAGGATGAAACCGCGTTGAGTTGTATACTCGACGGATTAAACGGGAGCAAACATAGAGCTTGCTTGACGCCATTTGCTTCGGCGGAGTTGACAGGGTTCTTGGCAGAGTTTCTTGGAAAACCGTGAGTGGGAACGCTGAGGCAGGGTTACAATACTGTACACTCGCGATGACGTCGGGGTTTCATTTTGGTAATTGGAACGTGTGGAAGTACCGGCCGGCTCTCTGCCTATCTGAGTTAATCCCCGACACCATAGAGGATTATTTGATGGAACATAAGGTGTATTGTGGCACGGATTCTGCAGTGTGAACAGCATGAACATTAAAGACATAATCAGACAAGATAACTCGGTCAGACGTCCGGGGGCTCGCAAACGAAACAGACGTTTCGGGATACCGGTTCTGCTTGGCGCAGTGCTGCTAACTCTTTCACTTGCGGTAGTAACCGCGCAACCGAGCGGGCTCCGGATTCTGCCGTCCACTGATCGAACGAGTAGCATTTCTCAGTATGGTATCACGTGGCATTTTGAAAGCGAGGTTGAGTACGGGCAGTTCATAAACGGGGATTACTGGGTTGTCGGGCCGGTTACTGTCACTGATGTGGACCCGGCACCTGCTACCGTGGGTGGACGTGACATACATGGCTCGATGGTAAATCCGATTGATAGCTCTCAAGCGTATGATTCTGAATCTCTTTCATACAATGGCTCGCTGCGTGTTTCGTTTCCCATAACACTCGAAAATGATAGCTCTCTGCTATCTACCATTTCCCGCGCTCCGACGAGCTCATCGACTACTGCACCGGCAACGCAAACTCTATCCGTGTTGACTGTTCTTGACCGCACTCCGGATCCTGGATCGTTTCGGCCTCCGCTTATGACTGAAACCAAACCTATCTACAACTGGTCGGCCGTAGAGGAAAATTGGCACAGGTTAGCCGATTTAGAGTTACCTGCGCATACTGCAATCGACGAAAACCTCGCGGATAGTTTTCAGCTCGCTTGGCCATTACAGATCAGAGGTTGGACTGGTCAACGGGCTTATCCGCGGGATAATCTTCCGAACTACCATGGTGATATAGCTCAACTGCTAAGTCGTTCCGCTGCAACTATCCTCGTGCGTGATGAGGATTGGGATAACCCTGGGCAGCGAAAGAGACTTGTACGGAATCTCATTCAAGTTGGCATAGACTATTACGGATTGCAGCTGCGAGGTAATGGAGGCCCAAGGGCCAATTACTGGTTTCCAACTACGTTTGCAGGATTGATGCTCGGCGAAAGTGATATGCAAGACCTATACAGGAGCGGTTCTAATGCAGCTCCTGAATATCATGCCGACAAACTGCGGTGGTATCCCGATATGGGCAACGTCGGAGACGGCACTGAGGAGCAAAGCCCGAGCAGCTATTTTCCAGTTAGCAATGCTAGCGGCACGCTTCTACTTGGGGATTGGGTTGACGGATTTGTTGTAGGGGGCGAGCAAGACACCTGGACCGGTTATCACGCACGCACAGGAAGAAGACCTGTGTATTATCGCTATGGTGACCCGAATAATAACGACCCGGATTGGGAGGTTTTGCATCCGGAAGAACGGAATGCCGGAAGCGCACTTACTTACAAGCGAATGCATAGCCGCCCTATACCAGGGTTCGCGTTCGCGGCTCTGGCATTGGATCTGGTTCCGCAGATCGGGAACTCACGGTACGTGCCATATGCAGATCGGTGGATGTACGAAACGGATGACATCATTATTGATTCGTTCGGATCATCCCATGAAACGCATCCCTGGGCGACGACAAATAGCGCATTCATAGACGGTATGTGGCACGTACATAGGGGCCGTTCCGAATGAACGTTAGAATTCTGTGACTCAGCTCGTAAGATGTCCACGGTGTTGTTTTGAGTGCGTGGATTTGTATGTATAAGCATGAAGCTGCCAACTAACATTTGCGATATCCAATCACTATCATTGAATTCCTCTCAGTTTCGTATATCAGTTGCGGATAGACCAGAATGGGGTGAACCAGATTTTCGGCTAAACGGTATTGCATTTTGGGGTGCTTCTCAAAAGCCGGCTTTGATCCGTGATGTAACAGGAGCCTCGATCGGTTTCTTTCTTGGGCTGCCTATAGATTACAAGAAACGCGAGTTTGTTCAGCGTGATTCGAGTTGTCCTGTTTCATGCATGCGGTTGGAAACCAATGTGGATCTCTTGGAAGAATGGCTTTATCAGTTCGCTGGGCCATGGATTGCAGTAATCTCGTTTCTCGGCGTGCGGCGCATTTATTTGGACAGCAATGCATCGATGGGAGTCGTTTTCGACCGCGAGAGTCGGAAAGCTGCGTCCACTTCGGCAGCATTACTAGAAAAAGAGCACTATGTAAGACGGTTTCGCTCAGGACTCTTTTCTAAGCTTGACATTGCAAATGAAGGCTGGTTCATCGCTGGGTTAACGGCTCATCACGGTGTGGATCGCCTTCTTGCCAACCATTACTTGGACTTGATTGATTGGGTGCCTAAACGTCATTGGCCTAGTCCTAATTCCATTTGTAAGACAGAGAAAGTCGAAGAGTGTCTATACCGCATCGCGGCGATAGTGAACGCGCAGGTCGAAACGCTTGTTTCTGGCGGCTCTGTGGTCTGTGGCTTGACAGCCGGCTATGAGACACGGTTTTTGTTGTGTTGTATGGAGCGCCTGCTCACAGATGTTCAGTTCGTTACGGTGGCGTTTTCCGGGGCGAGGCTTGATGTACGTGCCGCCACGGCGATAGCGTCTCAGAAGAAACTGAATCACGTGGTGCTGTCTCGGGCGAATGCTACGCCGTCGCAGAGGGACGAGTGGCTATATAACACAGGCCACTGCGTTGGTGGACTGCTCGCGCGTGAACATCCTTCAACAAACCCACTATCCGAATATGATTTTCTGGTTACCGGCGCCGCCGGGGAGGTCGGTCGCGGATTCTTTTATCGACGAACCGATACTGGTATGGGTGAACTCAAGAGTAAAGAGATTGTTGCGCGAGCCGGACTGCCGGCGGAGCCCATGACTGTTGAGGCTGTTGAAAGCTGGTTGAATAGTGCGCCTCGGTTGGCCGCGCCGGATCTCTTGGATTTGGCATATTTGGAGCTCCGTATGGGACCGTGGGGGTTTGCGTCGAGATATGCCGGCGCGTGTTGTACCGAGATCTACCCTATGGTCTGTCGAGAGGTATACGAGCTTATGTTCTCGTTACCGTATGAAATTAAACGCCAAAATCCTCTACGCAGCTTCATCGAGATTCGTGATCCCGAGCTTCTTAAAACGCCCGTGAATCAATACGGCGACCTCCGCGATCAGATTAGGTTGCTTCCCCGAG
>PWFM01000209.1 GCA_003553895.1 Syntrophomonadaceae bacterium
CAGGCTAATAGCGGCCACCGCTCCGAGGGGGACGCCCAAAAGGACGGCGATTGTTTTCAAGGGGTAGTCCACGGGCCAGAGACGCCTGGAGATGAAGGCATAGCTGGCGGCAAAGAGGATATAGGACATGCCGGTGGCCGCGCCCGCCCCGGCAATGCCCAGGCGGGGGATTAACAAAATGTTCAAACCGATGTTGATTACCGCCACCAGCCAGCAAGCCAGCATGATGTAAACGGTCTTGTTCTTGACCATGATCCCCACCGCGGAAACCTGCGCGCTGGTGAAAAAAAGAAAGCCTGCCGCCAGGAAAGGGATGGCAGCAAAGGAAGCATAGTAAGCGGGCGGCACCAGGATAAAGATCCCCTCCTGGGCCAGGGCCACAAAACCGGTGACCACGACCCCGGAGGCGGCCAGCAAAAACACCATGGTCTTTTTGAATACCTCTGCCGCCTGCTCCCTGTTTTCTTCGTAAACCTTGATCGCATGCGGCAGCCAGGACTGCCCCACAGAAGTCTGCAAAAGCATCAATACCGCCGCCATGGCCGCGGCGATGGAGTAGAGGCCCACCTCTTCTAAGGTGGCCAGGCGGGAGAGCATCAGGCGGTCGGCGTTGCTAAAGAGCCAGAAGGCCACGTTCATCGGCACCAGGGGCAGGCCGAAAGCCAGCAGTTTCTTGAGGAAGACCACCGAAAAACGCCACTCTAAAAGATCCCTTATAAACCAGAGCCGGACCGGGATCATGATCAGGGCCGCCGCGGCGGCGCCGAGCAAAGCCCCGGCCCCCCCCAGTTCAAAGACCAGCACAAAAGTCACCGCCAGGCTTAAAGTCAAAACGGCGGTGCTTACGTTCAGGGCGGCAAATGCTTTGGCCTGGAAGCGGTTGCGCAGGGCCTGGGAGAGGATCAGGTTCATCATCAACAGGGGGCTTGATATAAACCCGATGGCCAGGGCGCCCCGGTAACCGGGCGTGCCCAGCAGCCAGTCGGCCAGGGTCCCGCTGAAGGGCAGCACCAGGGCCAGGACCACCACGCTCCACAGGGCTAAAAAAGAAAACCAGGTGGCGCTCAAAGTCCTCTTCTCTTCTTCGCTCTCGCACTGGAAAAAAAAGCGGGTGTAGGCATTGTCCCCGCCTAAAATCAGGATCCCGGTCAAAAAGGTGGCCAGGACGTTGATGAAACTCCAGGCCCCGTACTGCCCCGGGTCGAAGATGCGGGTATAAATAGGGGCGGATATCAGGGACATGCCTTTGATCAGCAGGCTGCCCGAGCTGTAGATGGCGATGTCGGAAAAAAGCTTCCGGAAGCTGAACCCCGGGCCTTCCCGGTTGCCGCTATGATCTTGCCCCCCCTGTTCTTCCCAATCGGCCATTTTTACGCTCCCTTGTGGCCCCGGCTCTCTTTTTCCAGGAGGCGGATCGGTTCGCCCCGCACCAGTTTCCCCACCCCCAGGCCCAGGAAATAGGCCAGGCTCAGGGGCAGGTGGTAGTAAGCGGAGGCGGGGATTTTTTTCAGGTGCGAAAAAACCGCCCGGCAGTCGCCCGCCGCCAGCCGGGAAAGCATGAAACCCATCGAATCGGTGGCCAGGTTATACTTGATCCGCTCCTTTTCTTGCCAGCTCAAGCGGACCCGGTCATAGAGCTTTAAATTGCGGTAGCGGATCAGGTAGGCTTCGGCAAAAGTATGGCCGCTCCTGGCGCTGCCGGCCTGCCCCGAGCCGCTGTGAAAACCGGTGATGGTTAAAGTTTTATGCACGAAGGCCAGGTTATAGCGGTTCAGGATCCGGTAAAAGAGCTCGCTGTCGGCGTGCAGCAGGTCGGTCCGGAAACCGCCCATCTCCCGGTAGGCCCGGTGGGCAACCAGAAGCGAGGCGGGCGAAAACACCGTAGCCCGCGCTTCCGGCTCCAGCAGCAGGCGGCGCAGGAATAGTGGCCCCTCAACCCATTCCTGGCCCGGGGAAATAATCCCCTTCACCAGCCGCTCGCCATCGTAGTAGTGGGAAGATACCAGGCCCACGGCACCGGCCTGCTGACCGGCCCGGACCATCTCGCTCAGGCAGTTAGGCATGAGGCGGTCATCGTCGCCGATGAATTTCAGCCAGCGGCTTTTATCGTTGGCCAGGTTGAAGGCCCGGACGAAGTTATCCAGGCGGGGCAGGGTCTGATCGTTCCTGAAGCCCTTGATCCGCCGGTCAACCGAGTACTCCCCGATGATGGCCGGGGTGAGATCGGTAGAAGCGTTGTCGACGATAATAAATTCAAAGTCGCCATAATCCTGGGCCAGGACGCTTTCGATCGCTTCCCGCACATAAGCCTGCCCGTTGTAAACGGGCAGCAGCACACTGACCGGCGGGGTTTTAGAATCGCTCAATATTGATCCAGCACCTTTCACCAGGAGGGCCTGTTATTCTGGCTGCGCAAAATATAGCCTGCGCCCTGCAGGCGTTCGCTTAAGTACTCGGCCATACCCTTGTTATGGCGGGCCAGCTCTTTGCGCAGCTGCAGGGTGTTATAAATAGCGGCCGGCACCGCCCGCCAGCCGTAACGGCGGGCGTCATAACCGCCTTTAAAAATATTCTTGGCCGGGGCATACTCGGCCATGGCCTTGGTCATGCTCATGAAGGGATGTTCAACCACGTAGCGGGGAATATACTTGACCACCAGCCCGGCTTTAATACAGTCATGGATAAAGACCGCTTCTTCTCCGTACTGGATCATGCCGCTGCCCAGCCCGAAGCGCTCGTCGAAGCGGATCTTGCGCTGCCTGACCGGCGCCAGACGAAAGGCGATTTCCAGGGAAGAGATGTAGTGGCCGTTAATATCGTTCAGCACAAACTGGTGCGGGGTGTAATCTTTGTATTCGGCCTCGCCGGCGGGGGTGGCAATTTTGAAACAGGCCACATCAAGGCTGCTGTCGGCGCTAAAGGCTTCTTTGATCACCTCAAAGTTATCACCTGTAAAGCGCACATCGTCATCGGCCAGCAAAGCCACGTCGCCGCCGGCCAGGTCCAGGGCGTTGTTGCGGTTGCGGGAAATGCCCCGGCCGGCGATCTGGTCTACCAGCACATCCGGCCGCTTCAGGGCCGGCGGAACCGGGCGGTGCTTTTCGTCTGTAACCTGGTGTGACACGATATAGCTGACATCGCTGCGCTGCTCCAGCAAAATGGCGGCGATCTTTTCCAGGCCCTGATCGATGGTGGCAATTAAAATATTGATCTTCATCTGTTTAAATACTCTCTGTACCAGTCTACCGTCCGGCCCAGCGCTTCCTCCAGGCTGAACAGCGGGGCCCAGCCCAGGAGCCGCCGGGCTTTGGCGGCGCTTAAATATTGATGAATAATTTCATGATCCGCCTCGCCGCGCACGTCGGGGACCAGGTCGGACTGCATTACCTCCAGGATTTTTTGGACCAGGCCCAGCACCGTCAGCTGGACCTGGTTGGAAAAGTTAAAGGCCTCCCCGGCCAGCTCCGGCTTCCCGGCCAGCTTCTCGGCCAGGAGCATGTAGGCCGCGGCTCCGTCTTCAATGTAAAAGTAGTCGCGGATATAACTGCCGTCGGAACGGATCAGCGGGCGGTTGCCCCGCAAAACGGAACGGATCGTGCCCGGGATGATCCGGTTCCAGTTCAGGTCCCCGCCCCCGAAAAAATTGCCGCAGCGGGTAATTACCACCGGCAGGCCGTAGGTGCGGTAATAACTGCGCGCCAGCAGGTCGGCGCAGGATTTGCTGACATCATAGGGGAACTGGCCGGCAAGCGGCAGCTCTTCATGGTAGGGCAGCGTCTCCTGCTCCCCGTAGGCCTTGTCGGAAGAAGCCACCACCACCTGCTCCACTTCGGGGCTGCGGCGGCAGGCTTCCAAAAGGGACCAGGTGCCCCTGATATTGCTCTCAAAGGTGGAAAGGGGGTTGCGGTTGGCGATGGGCACGATGCTCTGGGCGGCCAGATGGAAAACGGTTTTAACTTCGTATTCGCCGAGGCACCTTTCTAAAAAGAGCTGGTCCGTTATATCGCCGCGGGCGATATTGACCCGCTCCCTCATATCGCTTCCCAGCAGCTGCGAGGCGGGGACCCAGTCGCGGACCGGACAGACCGGCGCGGCGCCGGCTGAAAGCAGCCTTTTTATTAACCAGCCGCCCAGGAAACCGGTGGCCCCGGTCACCAGGACCGGGCGGTCGAGCCAGAATGAATTTGGGCCGGCCAATCCTCCACCTCCCCTTTCAATCC
>PWFM01000025.1 GCA_003553895.1 Syntrophomonadaceae bacterium
ATATGGCGCGGCCGTCCAGCATACTACGGGCCTGCCTGTATTCGATTACATTACCATGATAAATTATGTTTATTCGGCTGTAGTTAAGCAGCGCTTTGAAGGTTTTATGTAAGTATAACGGGAAAAGCCTTAATTCCTCCCCGGATATTTTAGAACCGGGCACGGGTTTGCCAGGGTTTCAGGGCAAAATAAATAAGGAAGGCTTTTTTCTGGACGGGATAAAAAACAGGATAAAGGAGGAGTAATTATGCCAGGAGTTTTTTCCAGGGAAGAATACCAGAGCAGGGTTCAAAAAACCAGGGAAAAAATGGCGGGCAGGGGAATCGATCTGCTGGTTGTATGCCAGCCGGCCAATATGAATTATTTAACCGGCTACGATGGCTGGAGCTTTTATGTTCACCAGTGTGTTTTGCTGCATCAAGATCAAGGTGAACCGATGTGGCTCGGCCGAGGTATGGACGCCAACGGGGCCCGGTTGACTACGTACCTGGCCGAAGACAATATCCGTGAGTACGCTGATGATTATGTGCAGTCTACCGTAAAGCATCCCATGGAATTCGTGGCCGATGTGATCAAAGAAAAGGGCTGGGATAAAGGCGTAATCGGGGTGGAGATGGATCAATTTTATTTTACCCACAGCGCTTATGCAGCCCTTGAAAAATCCCTCCCGCAGGCTAAGTTCAGCGATGCCAATGCCCTGGTTAACTGGGTCAGGGTGGTTAAATCTGAAGCCGAGGTTGAGTTTATCCGGCGGGCCGGCTTGATTTCAGAAAAAGTTATGGACGCCGCAAAAAATGCTATCAATGTTGGGGTGCGCGAATGCGATGCCGCCGCGGCTGTAGCGCACGCCCAGTATTCAGGGACAGAAGACTACGCCGGCGATTACCCGGCCATAGTTCCTTTGATGATGGCCGGGGAAGCTACCAAGACTCCCCACCTGACCTGGACAGAAAAAGTCTACCAGGAAAATGAAGCGGTGCTGCTGGAACTGAGCGGGGCTTACCGCCGTTACCACGCCCCGATTGCCAGAACTATTTTCCTGGGAGAAAACCCGCCCCGGCTTTTAACTGATACCGCTAACGTGGTCTTAGAAGGCCTGGACAAGGCCCTGGAAACGATCAAACCGGGGGTTACCGTAGAAGAAGTGGAGGAAGCCTGGCGCAAAGGGATTGCTCATTCAACGGTGGTAAAGGAATCCAGGATCGGCTATTCTTTCGGGCTCAACTATCCCCCGGACTGGGGGGAACAGACGATCAGCATCCGCCCGGGTGATAAAACCGTCCTGGAGCCCAACATGATGCTGCACCTGATACCAGGCATCTGGTATGACGAAGTTGGCTTCGAAGTAGATGCCAGTGTGCAGGTGACTTCGGACGGATATGAGCATGTTTATGACTATCCCCTTGAGCTTATTATCAAGGATTAGAAGGTTGATTCGCATGGTCCGGTCTTTGCCGGCCGGGTTTGTGAATAGATGAGAATAACTGATGAAAGGAGAAAGGATCTTGTCTAAGAAAAACGTGTTGGATTTTATCAGGATGAAAAAGGAAGGCGAGAAAGTAGCCTGGGTAACGGCTTACGACTTTCCCATGGGTATGTTTGCCGAGCAGGCTGGGATGGATATGATCCTGGTTGGCGACTCGTTGGGCATGGTTTTGCTTGGTTACAAGGATACCATCCCGGTGACCATGGAGGATTGTCTTTCCCATTGCCGGGCGGTGCGGCGCGGCGCCCCCAAGACCTGGATTGTCGGCGATATGCCCTTTGGTTCGTACCAGACCAGCGATGAGGATGCGGTCAAGAATGCAGTTCGGTTCTTAAAAGAAGCGGATATGGACTGCATCAAGCTTGAGGGAGGAGTAAGGGTGGCCAGCCGGATTAAAGCTATTAACGAGGCCGGAGTCCTGGTTATGGGCCATATTGGGCTTACGCCCCAGAGCGCCGGCCAGCTGGGTGGATTCCGGGCAACCGGAAGGGATGTCAAGACTGCCCGCAGCTTGATTGAAGATGCCCTGGCGGTCCAGGATGCGGGAGCTTACTCAATACTGGTCGAAGCGGTTGCTCCGGAGCTAACCGAATTTTTGACCAGGAAGCTGGATATCCCCGTTTATTCGATCGGGGCCGGAGTCAAATGTGACGGTCAGCTTTTAATTTGCGGTGATATGCTGGGTCAGTTCCAGGCTTTTACCCCGAAATTCGTAAAAGTTTACGCCAACATAGCCGAAACCTGCACCAATGCTTTCAAGCAGTATATCTCGGAAGTTAAGAACGAGGAGTTCCCGACCGACGATCATGTTTACCCGCGTAAAGACAGCCTGGAAGATTTCCAGAAACTGTTTGACGAATATAGTTAAAAACTATATTTAAGCCGATTATCAATAGTTTAGGTTCTAAAAAATCATAATACTGGAGGTTGTTTGAGATGTCCTTTGATAAGATTGAGAAGTATATCCAGGAAAAAACCGCTTTCCCTTTGCGGGATCGTTATGATCTGCCCACCTCGAAGCATACCTTTCCCGATGGTTCTCACTACCGGATTGAAATTGCCGGCATGGAAACTATTGAAAACCTGGAAATTATGACTAAAGAAGCTGAAAAGAGAAAAGTTCCCGTTCACCGGGTTATTTCTACGGTTCGGGGGGCGGCCCTGATGGATCAGAAAGAGCTGGAAGAATACGCCCGGGTAGCGGCAGAAAATAATTATGAAGTGATAATCAATCCCATTCCAAGCAGGGGTTGGGACAACGGTCGGCAGTATGTTACCCCTGAAGGGTACGTTTCCGGGATGCGTCTGCGGGGCAGCGACAAGGTTTATGAATGGCTGAAAGAATTTGACCGCTGCCTGGAAGCAGGGATCCGGGGGTTCCTGATTCCCGATGAAGGCTTGCTGGCCCTGGTTACTAAGATGAGGGAAGACGGAGTTATCCCTGATGATGTGAGGTTTAAGGTGTCGGTATTTGCCGGACACGGCAGCCCGCTGGGCGGCAAACTGCTTGAAGATATGGGCGCTGACAGCTTTAACCCGTTGGGGGACTTGACCCTGCCCATGCTGGCTTCAATCAGGAGCACTGTTAAGCTGCCTCTGGATGTTTACGTCAGCCTGGTTGAATCGATGGGTGGTTTCCAGCGTTTCCATGAGTGCCCGGATATTGCCCGGGTCAGCGCACCGGTCTACTTCAAGATTGAACCCGGACGCACAGAAGGAGAAATGTATAATGCCTGGGTTGATAACGGCCTGATTAACCATCTGGCAGCGCACCGGGTCAAGATTGCCCAGATCTGCATTGAATGGGTGGAGCGCTCGGGCCTCGGGCTGGTCATGAAAGAGGGCGGGGACGATCTGTCCGTACCCAAACCGGTTTAAAAGGCATTTAGTATAGCCCTGATATTAAGAATGCCTGTGCCAGGGCGCATGGCTGTTGTGAACGCACAGTTCATTCTGATTTAATCCAAACACTAACGGCAATCTCCACCGGCAGGTTGTAAGCCTGCCGGTGGAGGGGTATAAAATTATTATATGGGAATAACCGCATGATTCCTGTTAACTAAATCATCACAGCAGCTACTGCTGATTTTTTCAACTTAAGTAATATACAAACAAACGGGGAGCATATTTATATATTTTTGATAGGAGTTGGTAATTATGAGTGCAAATCCGCTCACT
This sequence comes from Syntrophomonadaceae bacterium, assembly GCA_003553895.1. Taxonomy (GTDB): domain Bacteria; phylum Bacillota; class Dethiobacteria; order DTU022; family DTU022; genus B1SED10-74M. Next base: position 3,665 of record PWFM01000025.1, read on the forward strand.
ACTGCTTTATATACTCTGCGGGAGGCGGCCGAAGAGGCCGGCCTTGATCCCAAAGTGACCGAACTGCTAAGCACACCGAAACGGACCATGGAGTTCACTTTCCCCATGCGCATGGATAACGGTGAAGTCCGGATTTTTACCGCCTACAGAGTGCATTGGTGTGATGCCCTGGGAGGGTTTAAGGATGGGACCCGGTTTACCGCAAACCTGACCATTGACGAATGCAAGGCTCTGGCCCTTTGGATGACAATCAAACATGGTGTTGGGGGAATTCCAGCCGGGGGAGGCAAGGGAGGGATTATAGTCGATCCCGGGGAATTGAGCGAATGGGAACTGGAAAGGCTTTCCCGCAGCTATATGCGCCACCTGCCCATGAAGGGGGCCTGGGTGGATGTGCCCGGCGCTGATATTGGAACCAGTGAAAAGACCCAGGGTTGGATGCTCGACGAATATGAATCTATTGTCGGCTACCACAGCCCGGCGGCAATCAACGATAAAC
>PWFM01000216.1 GCA_003553895.1 Syntrophomonadaceae bacterium
TATGCCCGGCAGGTGCAGTGGAAGTAAACGACAAGCAGTACAGCATCAACAAAAGAGAGTGCCTGGTATGTCTCGACTGCTCAAACAGCTGTAAAGAGGGCGCCATCAGCTACTGTTAGATGTTTGTTTACCAGGCCCAGTATGGTAACGGGTGCTGCTTTTTAGCGCATTGCGAGCCTGCATTAACCAGGTTGTTTGAGGATCAGTTCCCGGGGGATTCCCTGCCGGCCCAGGTCTCCCATAACCTATCCAGCATCTTGTTCATGAACTGCATGTTCTCACGTTCAAATTCCTGGGTCAGGGTCGGCATTATTCCCCAGGAAATAATGCTGGCCCGGTCAAGGAAACCCATGCCTCTTCTAAGTAACGGCTTAAAATATGGAAGTGGGCCAACACGCCCAAAGAAAGGACGTCCAGTTCCACCTGCAGCAAAAATGACCAGTCCCGGTTACTGCAAAGATGCACCTCCCTTTGGTCTCGGAAAATATTCCAGGAAGGTAAAGAGAAACAGGATAAAATTCACCCCATCAAAAAATGAGCATGGATTCATGGCAAAATAGGGGTTTTTCTTATAGCAATTTGGGTTTTGTATGGTCTAATATCTTAATAAGTTTTAATGAATGCTCGTTGAGAGTTCTGAATGACACTGAAATGAAAAAGGGGTAGAGAAATGAGCGCTACATTCAAAGAATTTGACGCCATCGTAGTAGGGTCCGGTCAGGGCGGCAATCCCATTGCCTTTGCCCTGGCTGATGCCGGCTGGCAGGTTGCTTTAGCAGAAGGCAAACATGTCGGAGGTTCGTGTATTAATACCGGCTGCACTCCCACCAAAACCATGATTGCTTCAGCCAGGATAGCCCATCTTACCAGGAGGGCAACGGACTACGGCATAGACTCCGCGACCGGATCTGTTAATTTTTCAAAAGTACGCCAGCGCAAAGATGAAGTCGTCGAAAGTTTCAGGGGAGGAAGCCGGCAGCGGTTGCTCTCAACCCCGAATATTTCTCTGTTAGAAGGGTATGCCCGTTTCGTCGGGAAAAAACAGCTCGAAATAGAACTGGCAAAGGGCGAAAAGAAATTCATTACCGCCGATAAGGTGATCATAGATACCGGATCCAGTCCTTCTATGCCTCCCATAAAAGGCATGGATAAAGTGAAGGCCCTTGATTCAACTTCTGTCATGGAGCTGGATACGTTGCCCGATCACCTCCTCGTCATCGGCGGAGGATATGTTGGTTTAGAATTCGGTCAAATGTTTCGCCGTTTCGGCAGCAAAGTCACCATTGTACAGAGAAACAAGCAGCTGTTGCCTATCGAGGATCAGGATGTAGCCGAAGCGATTGCAAAAATCCTTAGAGAAGATGGTATAAATGTGCTGCTAGGCACCGACACCCGGGAAGTTAATACCCATGAAAATGAACAGATCAGTTTAACGCTTGACACGGGTGGAAAAGAGCAGATCCTTTCGGGAAGCCATCTGCTGGTGGCAACAGGAAGGGCTCCCAACACATCTTACTTGAACCCCGAAGGAACAGGAATAACCCTGGACAAACGGGGCTTCGTGCCGGTGAACGAGCAGCTGGAAACGTCTGTCCCCGGCATATATGCCATCGGAGATGTAAACGGTGGTCCGGCATTTACCCACGTTTCTTATGATGACCATACCATTCTTCTCAAGAATATTCTTCAAGGCGGCAAAGCGGATACGTCCGGTAGGCTTTTGCCTTACGTAGTATTTCTGGACCCCCAGCTAGGGCGTGTTGGCCTCACGGAAAAAGAAGCAGAAGATCGTGGATACGATTACGCGGTAGCAAAAATTCCCATGAACTGGGTGGCCCGGGCCATAGAAACCGATGAAACAAGGGGTCTCATGAAAGCAATCGTTGATAAAAAGACCGACCGGATCATCGGTGCAGCGATCCTGGGGATGGAAGGCGGCGAATTAATGTCGGCGATTCAGATCGCAATGCTTGGCGGTGTGCCTTATACTGTCCTTCGAGACGGCATGTTTGCTCATCCCACTCTTTCTGAATCATTCAACAAACTATTTGGATCGATGGAAAGCTCCTGATCAGTTTAATGAGAATGTGCTCATGGCAGGATAGGATGATGCAGCGAGGCAAGGCAAATAACCTTGTGCAGAATAATTGATTTATTATCTTTTTTAGTAGTTATCAAAAGCAATAAGGAGGATTCGAATTATGAACAGCACTGGTAATCAGGTGGATGTCCATGGTGATCATACTGATGTGATTGTGCTCGGCGTCGGGACCTGCGGGGAAGATCTTTCCTTGCAACTACTAAATGCCGGACTTGATGTGGTTGGAATTGAAGCAAATTTGGTAGGAGGCACGTGCCCTTTTTATGGATGTCTTCCTACAAAAGTGATGATCCGGGGGGCAAATTTATTAAAAGAAGCTGACCGAATCAAAAATATGTCCGGCCTTTCCAGCATTGCTTCAAATTGGAATCAAATAGCCGGGTTGGTTCGTCAAATAACCGGAGACTGGAAAGATGACGGCGCAGTAGAAAGGTATGAAAAACATGGTGGACGCTTGATACACGGTCAAGGTAAATTGACAGGGCCACGCACTGTTGCAGTGGGTGACAAAAGCTTCACTGCCCGAAAAGGTGTCGTGATTGCAACCGGAGCAAAGCCAGTAATCCCTCCGGTTTCCGGCCTCGAAAAGGTTAATTACTGGACAACTGACGACATAATTAAGGCCGAGAATTTACCCGAGTCAATTGTTATCCTGGGCGGAGGCGCTATCGGTTGTGAGTTGGGGCAGGTGCTGGCCAGGTTCGGGACCAGGGTTACAATCGTGGAGCTTGGCGAGCGGTTGCTGGGGTTTGAAGAACCGGAAGCCTCTGAAACAGTGGAAAAAGCTTTTGCCGATGATGGCATTAACGTGTATAAAGGAACGAAGGTAAAGGAAGTAGAGGCCCGTGGCAATGCTATTATTACCAGGTTAGATGACGGAGTAGAACTGTCATCTGAGCGCCTTGTCTTTGCCACCGGCAGGAAACCTGATCTGACTAGCCTGGGCCTTGAATCTGCCGGGCTTGGTAGTTCAGCAAAATTTATTGAAGTCGATGAACGGATGCGTGCAACCGACGGGATATGGGCTATGGGTGATGTAACAGGCAAGGGAATGTTTACTCACGTAGCCCTGTACCAGTCGAATATTATAGCTGCTGATATTCTTGGCAGAATGCATCCGCCAGCAGAATACCATTCTGTGCCCACGGTTACTTTTACAGACCCCGAGATAGGTTCGGTTGGTTTAACCGAGTCCGCAGCCAGAAATGCCGGCTTTGATGTGGTTGTTGTGACCAAGCAGGTAGCGTCAACTTTTCGTGGAGTCTTGCACGGTGGTAACGGTGGGATTATAAAGCTGGTGACTGATCGCAAAACCGGTATCCTGGTGGGAGCAACGGCAGCAGGGCCACCAGGTGGAGAAATACTTGGCCTGCTTACCCTGGCTGTGCATGCCCGTATTTCATTAACAAAGCTGCGTTCTATGATCTTTGCCTTCCCCACATTCACCGGGGGAATTGGTGAAGCTATAGGAGCTTACGGACGCGGGGTAACAACCGTCCTTGATCCTGAATATACCGGCTTGAAAGAGCTTGATGAATTAATTGCAGCACTGGAAGATTGACTCTTTTCAAGTCAACCATAATTTTGCCGGTGAATTGAAAGGCAAAGCTTTAGCCAGCCGGTTTTACATAGCAGACCCTCCTGCCTTTAACAATACTGCAATAATATGGTTGCCGGGGAGCTAAAGATGCCTTCGGATTTAATAACCCTGGAGAACTTCGCCGGCTATTGATGTTTAAGATTCGCCTTGTTCACCTTCTTTTCTCCGGGCATGGTTACTTTAAAGGTCTGGGCCTTAATTTACCAGCCTGGCAAATTTTCTTTGCCATTCCGGGTAATTTTCCACGTAGTTGTAACCGCAAACAAGCGAGATGTTCCTGGATTCGGCTATTTTCTTTATCGTTTTTGCCCCTTCCCGGGTTTCTTCCGGAGGGCCGTACGGATTAAAAACCATGCTGCCCGGCTTCAGGAAAACATAATCACAAAGAAACAGGA